>JAFDDL010000641.1 GCA_019310865.1 Deltaproteobacteria bacterium
CTTATGTTAAAATTCCAACCAGAATCGCAATCGGCAGTAATTTGGCCATCGTTTTCCTTTCGTCACTTGCCGCTTTTATCGGTAAAGCTACAACCGGACAGATCGACTGGATTCTGGCAATCCCTATAGTTTTAACGGTGCTTCCGGCTGCATCAGTGGGAGGACATGTTAGCCGCAAGGTGCCGGTGCAATGGTTGAGAAAGCTGCTTGCAGTGCTCATTGGCCTGACGGCGATAAGAATGTGGGGTTCCTTTCTGTTTTGAAGCTATCAGTAAAAAAAGAAACTATTCCTCCCCATGGATGCAGCCATCTTTGAGACAGATGACCGCGTCTGCAGCTTCAGTGATTTCGATGTCATGGGTGGCCATGATGATGGTACAATCATGATCCCTGCCCATGTCACGCATCAGTTGCACGGTACTTTGGCCGGTTACTGTATCCAGGTTGGCGGTTGGCTCGTCTGCCAGCAACATTTTGGGATTGTGGGCAATGGCTCGGGCCATGGCCACCCGCTGGGTTTCACCACTGGAAAGTTCGTGGGGAAGCGCCTTTGCGGCAGACGCAAGATCAATCCGATCGAGCAGTTCGTCGATCCGTTTTGATCGGCTGTCTCCCACAACCCTGTTCAAGGTTAGGGGGAAACCGATGTTCTCGGCAACGGTCAGATAGGATAGAAGATTGCCTCGTTGAAAGACAAAACCCACATACCGGCGCTGAAACAGGCTCAGTTCACGTGCGGTGAGTGAGTAGATGGGTGTTCCAAAACAGGTGATGCTTCCCTTGTCCGGAGGTTCCAGTCCGCCCATACAGTTCAGCAACGTTGACTTACCGGATCCGGACTTCCCTATGACGGCTATAAACCGGTTTGCCGCAACGGAAAAAGAGACATTGCTCAACGCCCTGACTTGTCCTCGCCCGGATTGAAACATTTTTGTCACTGCCTCTAACTGGATCATGGGCTCAAATCATCCTCATAATATCAGCAGTTTTTCTTCTTGTCAGCAGCGCCACCGGCCACACCGCTGCTATCAGGCTAAACAAAAAAGATGTTAATAATGGCGCGAATAATGAAAAATCCGTTAGGCGTGGATAGATAATTCCGGATACGGTGAAGTACCGGTTATGTGACGTAAATGCGGTTATATCGATTCCGCCTGTTTCGGCAATGCCCCATACTGCGATACTGCCGATCAAGAGACCGATTCCGCAGGCGATGACATTCATCAGCACTACTTTCATCACGATTAAAACCGACATTTCCCTGGTCGTTACCCCCATGGCCTTCATGATGCCATATTCGCGAATATTTTTGATGATGAAGATTACAAATGAGCAAGCAATGCCGACCGAAACCACGCCGAACACCAGGATGATGACGATGCCCATAGAGATATACTCCAGATCGATGAGCTGCCGCAGGTCCGGCATCATCGTTTCCCAGGATTCAAACCGGTATGGCTCCGACCATTTTTGTCGGTATACGTTAATGATTTCTTGCGGGTTTATACCGTTTTGAAGAAAGATAGCCGCCGACCAGGGCAGGGGTGTTTCCGGCAACACGTCTAAGGGACAAAAAGCGATTTCCCGGTCGAGCAGGTCGATATGGGTCTGGTAAATTCCCGAAACAATCAGCGGCGGGAAGCTGCCGTGCGATGGGGATGTGAATACAAGATCCGCCCCCCTTTGAGCGCCGAGCTCCTCGGCAAGGGGTTTGCTAATCAACAACTCGAAATGACCGGCTTGCGGATAGCTTCCCTCCCCTATTTTTTTTTGTAACGCCGTAAGGGCGGTTTCCCGGCGAGGATCGATACCGCATATCATCAGGGGTTGGCCGCGGTTGCCGTTAGAAAGAACGCCCGGCATATACACGCGCTTCAAAACGCCTTTAACCCCTTTAACCATGAGGTCTTCGGGGCGGACCGAAGCGGCCAATTTGTGACCGGTAATATGCCCTGAAAACAACCCGACCGTATTTCGAAGCATGGCGTCGTTAACGCCGACAGCCAACGCGGAAAGGAAAATCAGAGCCGAAACCGCGGTGATCACCATGATGGACAGGAGTGCCGTCGCGCGCCCGGAACGGACCAGAAACAGAAAGGCGATGTGTGTCCAGAATCTCATTCCCTCAGATCTCATTGTCTTGACAACGGCATAAGTCGGCAACGCCGATTCTATTTTCCAGAAACTTGATGGACGGTTCCACAAGGAATTTGTGCTGCGGGGAAAAGAGCAAGTTTAGGCCGCTTTTCAAAAATTGGTGGGCGGTTTCGGATGCCTTTAAAACACTATCGGGAAAATCCGTTGCCAAATCCACCGTTGGCGGCTGCCGGTCCCCCGCATCGAGCAGTTCTTGGAATCGGCTTTTTTCAATTGAGTGCGAGCTGTAATAGATCAAGGAAACCAGGAAATTATGTCGTTTTCGCTTCAAATCGGACATGAAATCCACCATATCGTCCATAATCTGACAGCCCATACCGATGCGGTAGAGTCCCTCCAGCAAAAACGCAATCTCAGATTCAGCAAAGTCCTCGATGGTGGTGGGTATATCCCATGGACATTTAAACAGGATACCTGTTTTGTAATGGTGAATTGTTTGAAGAAGGTCGTCCGGCCTTAAAATGGTCGTTATTCCCGCTTCCTCCGAAGCCTCCTGCACGCCGCTTCGGGTCATCGTCTTCATCGACGCCGCTGTTGCCGCAACAACCTTGTCAACGGTGATTTTCTCCCGGCGGCAGGCTTCAAGGAGGATCTGAACAAGCACCCGGTCTGAGACCATGATGTCAACGACCGAGCGAAATCGGAATCCGGTTTCCGGGATGTCGGTATCCAACGTCTTT
>JAFDDL010000642.1 GCA_019310865.1 Deltaproteobacteria bacterium
CCGGCTAAAGGCGGCAAAATCATTTGCTTACCCAGAGTTGGTGGGTTACATCACCGCTATGAGTGGAGACAGGCTGCGTAAAAGAATTATTTCTGTTTGTTATCCTATCTCCTGGCAGACAACGATTTATGAAACACGTATCGAGTATCAATTAGACGTAGATTGCACCTCTGGAAATCTACCGAACACCTTCAAAATGACTGAAAATGCATTAGGAAGCGGGCCAAACACCTGAAATTTTATGCCTGAGACCCTGGTAGTCCCGTACGAAAACCTATTTTTCAATTTTTGCGAATGACAACAGGCCTCTTCGCCGGAGATGCCGTCGATGCGCCACAGGGCTCTCCCGCATCAGCGTTGGCACCTTGCGTTTTCGCCCAGTGCATGTATTCAATCGTTTCAAACCGCATTCATCCCCTCCCTATCCATAAATATCCCGGCCTCGTTTCAACACCTGGCCGGCTCTGCTGCCAGTGGGTTTTCCATCGCACCATGTCACGGCGCCGTTAACGATAACCCGCTCAATACCATCGGCCGGCTGGATCGGGTCTTCAAAGGTCGCCCGGTCGATGATGGTATCGGGGTTGAACACCACCAGGTCGGCAAAATATCCGGTTTCAATTCGCCCACGATGGGAAAAACCGAAGGTATCAGCGGGCAATGAGGTCATCTTTCGGATGGCCTCTTCCATGGGGAAAAGGCCGATATCGCGGCTGTAGTGACCGAGGACTCTCGGAAAGGTTCCCCAGAGGCGCGGATGGGGGTGGGTGTCATCCTGCAGACCATCCGATCCGATCATGGTATGCGGATAGGATAAAATGCGGCGGACGCCATCCTCATCCAGGCTGAAATAAACAGCATGCGCCGGTTCAAGCCGCTCAGCGGCCGCTTGTCGACTGCATCCCCACTGAGTTGCGATGTCGTCCAAATACCGCCCCGACATTTCGGGATACGATTCGCATTCAGACACCATGATCGGGGTGTCGTCATCGACAAATCGCGGCAGCAGCAATGTGGAGGTGGCCGCATAGGGATAGGCATCGAGTCCCACACATTGATGCTTGCGCGCCGCGTCAATTAACGCAAGCGTCTCCTGGCTTTTTGGAAACTTGCGGGCGGATTTATGGTGGGAGATAAAGACGGAAACATCAGCACGGCGCCCGATCTCAAAGGTTTCCGATATCGCGGCTGTCACATGTTCGCCTTCGCTGCGCATATGGGTTGCGTAAATTCCATTGTAGGTATTGAGAACCTTAGCCAGCTCGACAATTTCATCGGTGTTGGCTGCCATGTTGACATCATAAATAAGACCCGTGCTCAGCCCCATCGCCCCTGCCTTCATGCAGCCATCCAGCCGTTCTTTCATGAGCGATATCTCGGCGGCCTCAGCCTCACGGTCGATGCGATCCATCGCACCCAGGCGCAAGGTGCCGTGGCCGATAAAAACCGCCGTATTCACAGCCGGCCGGACCCGCTCTATTTCATCCGTGTAGTCGGAAAATGTTGCAAATTCGATAGGCTTTCGCTTCCCCGAATCGTCTTCAAGACCGAAGTCCTTTATATGGGGATCTTTTGCCCACTCAAGCTTTAGCGGCGTATAGCTGTAGCCGCAGTTTCCGACAATGACGGTTGTCACACCCTGGCTGACCTTTGCCGGCAGGTCTGGCGCCATGATCACAGCAAGATCATCGTGGGTATGCGTATCAATGAATCCCGGGGCCACCGCCAGACCCGTTGCATCTATGACCGCATTTCCCTGCGTTGGGTCCACATCACCGATCGCGATAATTCGATCGGCCTTTATGGCCACATCGGCTTTTTGGGGCGGATTGCCGTTGCCGTCATAAACCTGGCCGTTTTTCAAAATAAGATCGTAGTAATCGGCGGCTTCCGGCCCCCCTTGCGTCTTTTGTGAATTATGCATAGATTCGTTCTCCATTATTAATAATATCCCCAATGCTCCCACAGGGGTGGAAAAATGATAGCGTTCGACACAGAAATGTGGTCGTGCAAGTCGTTAACAACCACATTTGCAACGATCGCTTTGCCATCTTCCAGTGTCAATGCTAGGGGTTTGTGGAGCCGATGTCAATGCCGAACGTACGCTTTGTCGCACCGGTCTTAGGTTGGCCTGGCGGTGTACTTTGATTGGCCATCCAGCCTGATCTGTTATCAACAGACCGTAGATAAAATGGGGAGCATCGCATTTGAGCACCTTGAAGCAATGCTTGACGCCCGGTGGTACAAATATGGCAAACGGCGATTCAACGGTGAAGACCTCTTCATCCATCTGTATCTCGACGAGGGCTACCCCTTTTTCTTCCGAAGGGGCAAAATAAATCTCGGGGGTATCGTGGACATGCGGCCCCGCATGGGGCGCCCCGACGATTTTACTGACGTCGATTCCCGCAACCCGAATGTTGACGCCGGGAAACATACCCGGTGCAATCCAAAAAGGGGCCCGTTTATGGTGCCCCGGAACCTCGACAAGTTTTGGCAGATCCGTTACAATATTTGCCTCATATTTTTCCGGAATATCATGCGGTTAAGATCGGCACATTTCGGGTTCGCGACCAGCTAGCCGATTCGCTCACCGCCCTCTCTTCGCCCACCACGTCGATCTCCGCATCCACGATGGTCCGTGTATGGGAGAGGGGTCGGGAAAGGCTATATTCAATATAATCAATAGCTAAGGAGAAAAATCCGTAACTTCTCAATAAATTATGGTAGAAATCAAAAAAATCGCTGGACAAACCCATTACACTGTGCTATGCGCATAATGTATGAAAGGAACTTTAAAGCCTCCCATAATTGCCGAAGAACTGAAGTCTCCAC
>JAFDDL010000069.1 GCA_019310865.1 Deltaproteobacteria bacterium
CAATTCCTTTTTGGGCCGGTGAATCGGGAAGGATCGGTTCTAATCCAAGTTCGGTAAAAAATTTAGCATATAGCGGATAGTATGTGTTAACCAGAAAACTTCGGTTAATTGCTATTCTGGGCGCCCCGTTACCGGTCTGATTATCCTTCCGCTTGCCCCGTTTACCCCTGTCCCTTTCTGAATGGGTCTTGTCGAATACCAACCGGGACCGGGTGCGGACCTTGTCGAGTTTTTCAACATCAAAATGGATCCGGTGCTGGCGGTTGTAATAGCGGTTGCATGCTCCGCCAAAAGGATAGGTTTTACCCGCAAGTTTTATCATGGCAATTTCACATTTCCGGTCGCATTTCTCTTTCCCACCGCCGCATGTAAACGGTTTGCCATATCGCACGTCTCGGTTGACCAGGACCTGCAGATCGAAAACCGATTCTTTAAGCAGACCGTGTTCAATTCGCCTCTTGATTTCAAGGGCTACGCCGAAGGCGCCCATGAGTCCGGGTTCCGGTGGAACGATGATGGGCTTGCCGGTAATGGCTGCCATTGCCAGCGGTATGGCTTTGTTATAACAGACGCCACCTTGCATAAACACCTTTTCGCCCACGGGTCTGTTTCCTTTCACGCGGTTGGCGTAGTTCATGCAGATGGAATAAACAAGCCCGGCAACGATATCATCATGCGCAATACCTTCATGAATCACGTTTTTGATATCCGAAGCAATAAAAGCGGCGCATTGATCGTTAAAATTAGGTGGATGCTTACCTTTCAATGCGATTTTTGCGATTTGCGCCATTTCAATGCCAAGGGTTTCGTAAGCCGACTCCTCCAGAAAAGATCCGGTGCCGGCCGAACACGCCTCGTTCATGGCATAATCGGATGGCACACCGTTTGTAATATGGGTATATTTGGCGTCCTGGCCTCCGATCTCAAAAATCGTATCAACCATTGGATCATAATAAACAGCGGCGGTGGCGTGAGCGATAATTTCATTGATGATACCCGTTGTTAACGCGTGCAGACCCGCTATCTGACGACCGGAACCGCAAACACCCAGACCTGTGATCAGGATTTGCGAAGGATTAACCTTCGATTTTATTTGCTCGAAAATAGATCGATAACATCGCCTGGCCGCCCCCACTGGATCACCATTCGTCCGCAGGTAAATTGACGCGAGTATGACATTGTCTTCTTTTCTTAAAACAATCGCCTTGGTGGTGGTTGACCCGACATCCAGCCCGAGAATGCATGTGTCACCCGGTTTTATATTTCCCGATCCGTTGGTTTTAAACGTGACCATTTTTTCAGATTCCAGCAAGGGGGCAAGCTTTTCGTGCCGGGCCGATCCGGTCTTGAATAGTCGGGAAATTTTTGGGAATTTTTCGGTTTTGTTCTCAAGGGCCCACAGCGCCGCACCCATCGCTTCAAAATACGGGGCTTCCTTCGGAACGATGAGGTCAGAAATTTCCTTTTTGAGGTATTCTATCATCATTCGGTTGCGAGCCGATCCGCCTGTGATCATAATATGTTTTAGCTCAGTTTTTTTCAGTAGTTCCAGCGTTTTGTCAGCCATCATTTTGCACAGCCCAGCCGTCACTTCAGATTTCGGCACACCTTTGTTCGTGGCATGCGTACAGTCAGACTTGCAAAAGACAGAACATCTGCCGGATACCGGGTAGGGCGTCTCGGAGGCAGCCCACTTTGCAGCATCATCGGGCGACACGTCCATTCTTCGAAGCTGCTGGAGCAGGAATTCACCGGTGCCGGAAGCGCATTTATTGCCGGTAAACACATTTGATATTCGTCCCGCACGATTGAGGCTGTACGCCATGAACGTTTCCCCGCCGGCGGAAACAATTGCCGGGCATGAAATACCGGGGGGTTTGACGAAGCGGTACGCGTACTCCACGGCTTCGGGCTCCGATATGGAAGATAGGTTCACAAATTCCCGGAACCGGCGACCCGTGGCGGCGATTGTATCAAAAGAGCTCAGATCCAGTTTCGCCAAAGCCAAAAGCAGTGTTTGTTTTGGATCGCCTTCGTGGGGGTGAATCGCATGCCCGATTACCTCAGGATGTTGCGTGGTGTTAGGTGATTTGCCCACATCAGCGCTGACCAGCGCGATCGATACGGTGGAGGCACCGAGGCAAATTCCCAACGATTTTATTTTTTGACACGTTGAGACCATCATGTTGCACCTCGAAATAACGGGTTTGTCAGCAATTTACTGATCGTTAAACCCTGAATCCGCCCGAAGCGGACGGCGATCCGGCGGTCGGCGCGCCCTGAACGCGTTGTGCCTGTTTACGGAAATTCATTTGCAAAGGGCGGGCCAAAATAGCGGTACTTCGCTTTTTCGAAGCATCAGATGGGTCGGCAGCGGCTAAATGTAATTATTATCTTCGAACAAATTTATCGTAATCTTCGATAGATATGGACAGAACGTGAAAGTAGGAGAGAAATAAAAAGATTTTTGTCTGCAGCAAACGGGAATGGATTAAAACGTGGAAAGGAAGATCTTTAAAGGGTGCAACAAATATTGACAGGAATTTCGTTAATCGGTTTAAAGGATATGAAAATCAAAGGCTTGAGCCCCCTGCAAAAAATGGATACTCTGCAAAAAACGTTGCATGTAAAAGAGGGACGGCAAAAGGGGGACGTTCATGCAGGAAAGCGAAGACTCCGGAAATGCATAACTCTCCAGAGTTATGCATTTATGCATGAACGTCCCCCTTTTTGCCCTTTTTGCCTTTCAGCCGCTTGTTTAATGCCTGGCGTGATATCCCCAAACTAAGGGCGGCGATCGCCTGGTTGCCGCCCGCCCGGCTGAGGGCTTCGGAAATCAGCAGGTATTCGGACTGTTTGAGTGTGGGCAATTGATGGGAAAAAGAAACCAGTTTGCGTTCCCTTTCCACCGGCATATCGAACTCAGTTTTGGCTGAGGGTCGCGTCTGCGCAATATGTGTTTTAAAAACGGTGAGTGACAGTTTGCCCAATTTATGATTACTGACCGCATCCCAGACCATTGACTGAAGTTCTCTTACGTTTCCGGGGAAATGATAACTTGACATCAAATCAAACAGCTCATTTGGTGGTGTCGGCTTTTTCTTGCCAAGGGCCTCTGCGGTTTCCATTAAAAAATGTTCTAGCAGAAAGGGAAGATCCTCTGGTCGCTCACGAAGCGGTGGAATCACCACATGGTGGCTGCTGAGTCGGTAGTAGAGATCTTTTCGGAACTGCTCGGATTTTTGCAGCGCTTGCAGCGAATGATTCGTAGCAGCGACCACCCGGGCGTCAGAGCGTTTGGCAATATCCGAGCCCAGGGGAAAATATTCGCTTTCCTGTAAAAGACGCAATATCTTGACCTGCAACTCGCCGCCCAGGTCCCCGATCTCATCGAGGAACAAGGTCCCTCCGGAGGCTTTTTCCACCAGACCGCTTCGCACTTGGTCCGCACCGGTAAATGCGCCTTTTCTGTGCCCGAACAGCGTATCGGCAAATACCGTTTCATCCAGACCCGCCACATTCACCGGGACGAACGCGCCGCTGCGATTGCTGAGCGTGTGAACGACCCTTGCGATCATTTCCTTGCCGACACCGGTTTCGCCGGTTATCAGCACCGGCTGGGGGCTGACGGCAATGGCTTCTACATACTGGAAAACAGATCGCATGAGCGGGCTGTTTGTAATGATGTCCGCAAAAGCCTCCGGGTGCTGCAATTTTCCGGATAGTACGCTTGCCTTAAGGGAGCTGATCTCTCGGTGCAACTCACGCAGCTCGATGGCGCGCCGGACCCCGCCGATAAGTCGGCTTTTTTCAACCGGTTTTACCATGTAGTCAAAGGCACCGAATTTCATGCATCGAACAGCCGTATCCACGTCATTTGCTCCGGTGATAACAATAACCGGGATTTCAGGATATTCGCTTGATACAATAGAAAGCAGCTCTTCCCCGGACAGGTGGGGCATGCGCAAATCCAGTAATATGACGTCAATCTCTTGATTTAAAAGCAACGGAATGACGTCGCGGCTGTCCTGACATCTGAGGCAGTTGTTAATCCGCTCTGATTGCAGTGCCATCTCAAAACTATTCACCGCCTGGGGCTCATCGTCTACCAGCAAGACCGGATGAAACGGATAGGATGATACCGTCATTTTATCACCTTTGTGACGTTCTTATTCCCGGGCGGAACGGGAAGGGTGACTTCAACCGTCGTCCCGTTGCCCGATTGCGATGTGAAATTCATTTTGCCCTTGTGCTCTTCTACAATCTTTAAAGATATGGATAAACCCAGTCCGATGCCGCCGGAGTCATACTTGGTGGAAAAAAACGTATCCGTTATGTGGGGCAGAATGTCAGGCGCGATTCCCATGCCCTCATCTTTTAGGGTGACGATTATATTTCCCTGTTTTTTGTCATGGGATGTGGCAATCAAAATACCCTTGCTGGGATTCGAAATGGCTTGGCAGGCATTTTGGATCAAATTGATAATGACTTCTTCCAGGCGATGGAAACTACCGGTCAGTTTCGGTAATTTTTTGCCATACACGACCGAAAAATGATTTGTAGAATTTTCAATCAAGTTAGAAAGAAGCGAGATGGAAGATTTTATCACCGCGTTTATATCAACCGATTCCGTCAAATCAGGAGTGCCTTTGCGGACAAAGTTTCTTAAATCGTCAATGATTTGCTGGATACGATGCGAGCCGTCCAATATTCCGGCGAACAAATTGGGGATTCTTTCACGCATCTCCGTAAAGTTCATGCCGCCAATGACAAAATCGCCATTTTCCGCATAGTATTCATCCAAAATGGGCATGGCGTTTTCCCACGCCTCCTTAAGCAGCGGGGTGTTGAGCATAATAAAATTATTTGGATTATTGATATCGTGGGCTACCCCGGAAACAAGCGTGCCCAGGGCAACCATTTTACTGGCCTGATTGAGCTGCTCCTGGTGTTTTCGGGCCCGTTCCTCGGCCTTTTTACGCTCGGTGGTTTCACGTCCGAAACACCGAAACCCGATGGGTTGGCCTTTTTTATCACGCATCAAGCTAACCGACGCCTCGAAGATCTCTTGTGCCCCGTCTTTTCGGAAAACCTCCCAGTCTCGAAACCACTCGGTCTTACCGGTTCGGTAAACTTTGTTAAACGTCTGGTACGCGATTTTTGACTGCGCTTCACTCATCAGATGGCGGTTGTTCATTCCCATCAATTCGCTTTGTGAATACCCGAGGTATTTTCTCAACGTATGATTAAAAAAAGTCAGATTACCGGCCAGATCAAGCTCCATGTAAGCGTCTTCAATGTTTGCCAGAAGCGTTCGATACTTTTTTTCGCTTTCTTGCAGGGCATGCGCAGCCTTGGTGCGCTCAATGGCCATGGCATGCCAAAGTGACGGCACATTTGCCTGCCACTGGGGAAGAATCGCCGTCATAAAAATCTTCTCGATCCCCGAAAGAATCAAAATAGGCGTTGCAAGCTGAAAAGGCCAGGCCGGTCCGCCTAAAAAAAGCATAAATGCCGTGACGCTCAGCAGTACTGCCGAAAACCGAGCGCTCCAAGTGGGATAGCTGGTGAGGTGGCCATATTTTAAAAGCCCTAGCGAAGCCGGTACAAAATAAAAAACCAGCACTGCGGTCACGAATGAGGCCTCACCCCGGACCAGCTCAGGCCAGAGCATCCAGGCGCAAATCGGTACCGTAAAAAAAGTTGCAAACGTGCCCCAGCTATCCAGTTCAGAGCCATAGTCCGTAACCTGTTTGAGCCTGCGGGCGATGAAACCATCCACAAAACTCATTAGCAGTAAACAGCAAAAAAACACGAGAAACAGTTTGGCATGACCGATCCAGGCCGACCGGAACATGAAGGGGATAACGATAAGCCTGAAAAAACTAATAAGATTGGGGATAGAAAACACGTCAGAAACTCCTTCAATTACATTTTCAGGACTGACCGGTGTCTAAAGCCTAGAATATGGCAAAAGGGCTATTTCGTGTCAATAAGTAGTTTGTTGGGACGTTTGTTGGGGACGTTCGTCAGATTATAAGTTTCTCACGTTTGTTGGGGACGTTCGTCAGATTATAAGTTTCTCAAAAGAAACTTATAATCTGACGAACGTCCCCGCTTGACTCGTCCCACTTGACTGAGTTATGCATTTATGCATGAACGTCCCCCAACTATGAACGTCCCCCAACTACCCAAAATCTTTTATTTGCTTTTTTGAATCGCCCTTCTTATAATCCTCTAAATAGCTTATCTTGATGCGTCTGCTGTCACCCGCCCGATCCGCAGGGCCCGCGCAAAGGGTTTTTGATGCAATAGGTTACATAACATAATGACATCAATAAAAAATTTGAATTTTGACTCCCTCATCGGCCAACAAATTGGGACCGTCACACTTTTGAAAGAGCTTGCCAGGGGTGGCATGGCGGTTATTTTTGTCGCGTATCAACAATCGTTAAAACGCCAAATTGCCGTCAAGATTTTACCCAAATCCATCCTGACGCCGTTGGCCGCCGAATTGTTCCAACAGGAAGCAGAATCGGCCGCTATTTTGTCGCATCCCAATATTGTTCCGATTTACGAAATTGGAGATACCGAAGATTTTTTATTTTTCACCATGCAATTGGTAAATGGCAAATCGCTTTCCGAGACCCTTCAGATGGCCCGAAAGCACCTCTTGCCGTCCAAGCGGATTTTACCCGTGGCGGATACCATAAAAATCATTACCCGCGTTTTGGATGCACTGGATTATGCCCACAGCCAGGATATCGTCCATCGAGACATTAAACCGGCCAACATCCTCATAGAATCCCATACCCACCGCCCGATGATTACCGATTTCGGTATTGCCAAACTCTCACGCGGGTCCAGCGTAAAAGCGGATATGATTGCCGGAACGCCCCTTTACATGGCTCCGGAACAGATATTGGGCGAGACGGTGGATGGTCGGGCCGATATCTATGCCGCCGGCATGGTCCTGTTTGAGATGTTGGTATCGAATCTGCCGCTTCCAAAAGTGAGTACACCCAAAGAGCTGCTTGGGATGAAATTGTCATTAAAGGATCGATTGTTACAAAAAAAACCCTCGGAAATCAATCCGAATATCGACAAGGAGATGGAAGAGATTGTTCTCAAGGCGGTATCGTTTTATCCGGAAAAACGCTACGCCACCAGTCGAGCGTTTCTGCAGCGCCTTGAACAGTATTACGATCGTTGCATCAGAAATCAATCCTAAGGGCTCGCGCATAAAATTGTGAATTTATTTCTGTGCGAACCCTAAGACTGAGAGAGTCGCTAAAAATGGAAAAGCCCACAATCACAAAACAGGAAATTTACAATTTTAGCCGCAGCCTGGTCTTGTTGTTTAACCGCATTGCCATGTATCAAAGCGGGCATCCCCAGGTTGACCAGGCGATTGATGACTTTTATTCGATCGTTGGAAACCTTCTCGAGTCGGTTACCCCGCTTAGTTTCATTCATAATCGCGAGCAATTTTTTGTTGATGACGAACCGATCGATTCGCGCATCAATGTCCAAAAAATAGCAAATCATTTTAAGCAAATCGGCATTCAGTCCCTTTCGTTTGAAAAGGGTCTTGTCAAACACGAGATCAGTTCTTTTCTGAAGATATATAGCGCGCTTGATAAATATCCCGATGCCGATGCCATGAAAAAAAGACTAACGGCACGGCGCGTGGCGCACCTGAAAATCAACCACATTTTTTTTATAAAAGCCACCGAAGACGACGAACTGGTGTCACGCGATGCCATAAGAAGCATGTCGCCGGAAATGCCGCAAGAAGCGCAGGTCAAGTCCAAGAAACTGTTCATGGATATGATCCTTGAAAGTGTCTTGTCGGACGAATTTGAAAAGACTTTCACCATTGAAAATCTCATGAATAATCCGACCGGGCTGTCAAGAAACATGGTTGCGGCCGATCTTGCCGGCTTTCGCGACAATGATGCAACAGATATTCAGCCGGGTCAGGTGCTCTTGCATCAACTCGAGATGATGAAACAGGCGGTGGACAAGGATCTATCCGCAGAAGGGGGTGCCGACTTATCGAAGATCGCAACGGCTGTCTTTGATATGGAAAATCAATTAAAAGCAGAAATCCAAGCCCAGAAAACGCGCGACATCATCTATGCGGATGAAACGAAAATCCTTGATAAGGCAACTGAAATTAAGGACAATGTGCTGATTCAGATTGTAAAAGATGAGTCCGCGGCCGATCAGATTTCCACGTCACATGTCAAACAGATCCTGCAAGACTTAAGTCCGGATGATGATGACCTGTTGCGCCTTTTACCCAAAATCAAGACAGCGCTTGCGGATCAGACGTTCGGCATTGAAAAACTCATGGAAAATCCGGCTGAGTTTTCGAAAAATATGGTTTCAGCCGATCTTGCCGATTCTCGTAAAGGTAATGCAAGCGACCGTCGCCCGGGCCAGGTGCTCTTGCATCAACTCGATATCATGAAACAGGCGTTGGACCAGAGCCTTTCCGAAGAGGATGATGTGGACCTATCCGATGTTGCATCTGCCGTGTTTGGCATGAAAAAGCAATTGATCGCTGAAATGGAGAGCCAAAAGGTTCTAAGAATCGCCTATTCCAATGAGGATGTGATCCTTGGCAAGGTCAACGATATTACCGATAATGTGCTTTTTCAGTTGGTGAAAGACGAGTACCGGAGCGGCAAAATCAGCACGTCACGTTTGGCGCAAATTTTGCGAAGATTGGTCCCTGAAGCTGACGAGCTCAAGCGGTTGCTCCCCAAGATCAAAGCAACCCTGCTTAACGAGGGCATGCCCTTATCCGAATATATTAAACTGGTACAGGAACTGGGCAAGGAGCTTCAAAATGAAGAGCTGGCCAAGATCCTTCAGGGCAGTGCCGAAGAGATCGGCATTGACGGCGAGAGCATGATACAAGAAGTTAAAAAAGATCCCGTGCAAGCCGCAGCGCTCATTTCCCTGGCGGCGGAAATTCGAAAAGGTACCGGTGATGAAAAGGTGCTCAGCGATCTTTTGGTGGATTATGTTGAGCAGCTCGGATCGGAAGGCAAGATCTCCAAGGAAGATGTCGAAAAGGGGGATCAACACCTGCGCCAGGTCATCACCGGCATCGAGTCAACGATTGTCGGTCGGCTTAGAAACTTGAACATCAAAGACGATGTCGCCGATCGCCTGGAAGAAAGACTAAATGATCGAATGGATGAAGTTTTCGAAAAGGTCAAAATGGACATCATCCATTCCCAGTCCGGCAGTGACGAAAAAGACAGCCGAGCCGATTTGAGTATACTGGAAATGTTGCATCAAAATGTTGACGAGGCCGATGAGCTTGGCCGGATTCTCGAAACCGTTCGAGTCCGGGCCCAGTCAGAAGATATTGACGAGAATAATTTTGTGGAGATTTATGCCCAAATCACAAAAGAGCAAAAAAGAAGGACGCAGGAAGGACAACAACAGTCGTCGGCCGGAATTTTTCAGCACCAGGCGATGATGGCCTTCATTGAAAAAGAGATTGCAAGGGCGAAGCGATACCGCGTGCCGTTTGTCGTCTTGGCATTTTCTTTGGTATCCGCCAAACCGAAAACCAAGGTGCCGGCCGGCGCTATCTCACAACAGAACCTGGAAAATGTCGTATTTAACAAGCTGTCAACCATCGTAAGGGATTCAGATATCGTGGGTGAGTTTGGGAAAAACAAAATCGGTGTCCTGTTGACCCACACGCCACCGGGTGGGGGAGAAAAATCCCTCAGGCGGTGCATCCGGCTGATGCGGTCAAAACCGATTCCGATAAACGAAATCCCTTTTGATATCAAATTGGCGGGCGTTCATGCCGAATTCGATGTGGCTCAGGCACCCGATGCCAAGGCATTTATCGATTCGCTGTTGGGCGAGCTGCTCACTCTGGAAATCAGACTTAAGAATATACAATCCATTTCATGATCGGATCGTTAGCTCCTTTAACTCTTCCGGGATTTTCGGATTAGGTACTTGATATATCTAATTATATACCTTATGGTGTTGAAAAAGTCGGTGTTTTATAAGGGGTGTCGGGGGAGCTTACAAAATGGAAACCAGCAGAACCATCGAAGCAGATACCAAATGGTACCTGGAGAGCACTTCGAATGCGAAAACGAAGCTGAATATTCCCATCGATCCGCTTCCATTTACGATCGGACGCAGTAAGAGCTGCAGCCTGGTGCTTCAGTCCAAATGGATATCCATGAGCCATGCTCAGATCCAGCTGAGCGGGAAAATGCTATGGGTTCTCGATAATGGCAGCACAAACGGCACCTTTTTGAACCGCAAAAGAATCCAAGAGGCGGAACTTGTTGAAGTCGGCGATATTATTATTTTCGGTAACATTGAATTCCGCGTCGGTGGTGGGGAAGCGGTCCCTGTTGATTCAACCGATGCAACCTTGGCCTTTAGCTCCACGATGGAGCAAATCGGTCAAGCGCATTATTACAGGCCGCAATTTTTAAAAATGATTCAAGATCGGGCTGTTATACCGCATTTTCAATCGATACGTGACCTTTCAGATAAAGCGGTTGTGGCCTATGAAGTTCTGGGCCGGGTTAGCGGGGATGAATTACCATCGAGCCCCGTAGAGCTTTTCGATATTGCGACTCAGCTCGATTGCGCCGGTGAACTGAGTTCCCTTTTCCGCGAAGAAGGCGTGCGTCAGGCAAATCAACTGGACGCAGCCCCCCAATTGTTTCTCAACACACACCCTGTGGAGCTTTGCCAAATCGACGGCCTGGAGCAGTCTTTAAAAAAAATTCGTAAAGCGGCACCATCCATTCCGCTTATTCTTGAAATTAGTGAAAAGGCGGTGACGCAATCGGAACAGATGAATCGATTGCGGGTCATATTAAAAGACCTCGACATCGGTTTGGCTTACGACGATTTCGGCGTGGGCCAGACACGGTTGGTCGAACTTGCGCAATTGCCTCCGGATTTTCTGAAGTTTGATATGTCCATCATATACAATATTCACTTAGCGCCCAATCGACTGCATCAGATGGTCACCACGTTTATAAATGCCGCCCGTAAACTGGGGATCGCCACCATCGCCGAGGGGATCGAAAATGAGCAAGAGAGCGAAAAATGCAAACAACTCGGTTTCGATTATGCCCAGGGTTATCTTTACGGCAAACCGCTACCGATCAAATAGGGGGACGTTCATGCATATATGCATAACTTTCAAGTTATGCATATCCGGGGTCTTCGCTTTCCTGCATGAACGTCCCCCTATTTAC
>JAFDDL010000643.1 GCA_019310865.1 Deltaproteobacteria bacterium
AATTCACAATTTTAGGTGTTGAGGCGCCCAGCTGGCAAGGCACGAAAATTAAAGAATATCAGGATATTCTGTATTTTCGTAACGCCGCCAGGTGGGATGCATCGACGCATAAAACGTGAAGTTATTTTTGCGCGAGCCCTAAGGTCCGCCGACCGGTTCACATTAAAGGAACTGTCGGAATTTATTATGATATGAATATAGAAATCTGAAAACAAATTGTCAAAGCAAAAAAAAGAGGGGACAATGGTAAAACGTTGCGATGGTCGGAAAAATTGGCGCAAGTACCCGGGTCTGAAGGGCGTGGTGTATGTCCCCGATCAAACTGAGCGCTTCTCCAAAAAGCAGTGCCCGGATTGCCACCACTGCCAAATGTGCACGAACGACCGATGCCGCCTTTGCCTCGGCGGTAATTTTGCCGGCGTCAAGCGCGATGACCATAAAGAAAGTCATTGAAAATCCGACATGTTAAGGATATGGTGACATAACTTGAAGTGGTAACGTTATTTCCATGAATAAAGGCTGCCGACGATGGCGGATCAGAACAAACTGCAGCGGGAAATCCGCAAACGTGTCCAAAACAAGGTGTTTCCGCTTTTGGAGGCGTATAACCTGAGTACGCGTGACCTTGAAGATGTCCTGCTCTGGAAACCCATCGTCCTGATTCTGGGCAACTATTCATCCGGCAAGTCGACCCTGGTGAACGAATTGCTGGGACAGGAAGTCCAGCGCACCGGCCAGGCGCCAACGGATGACTCCTTTACGATTCTTACCGCACCGGGGCGTGATGAGCGCGCCGGCACGATACCGGGGATGACGCTGGTCAATGATGACACGCTGCCGTTTACCTCCCTGAAAGCCTATGGCGATCATCTGATTTCACATTTTTCCATGCGCCAGCTTGACTTTGAGATCCTGAAAGATCTTGCCATCATCGATACGCCCGGAATGCTTGATTCTGTGACCGAGAAGGGACGGGGTTACGATTTTGCCGGTGTTATCGGCCAGTTTGCAAAATTGGCCGATCTGGTCGTACTCATGTTCGATCCGCACAAGGCCGGAACCATCAAGGAAACCTACACCACCATTCGCAGCACCTTGCCCGAGACATCCGAAGAAGATCGGATTTTGTATGTCATGAGCCGCATCGATGAATGTGACAACATAGCCGATCTCATTCGATCCTATGGGACCCTTTGCTGGAACCTGTCGCAAATGACGGGGAGAAAGGACATACCGCGTATCTTTTTGACCTTTGCCCCGGACGTGATCCAGCATAACCATCAATTGGACATCTGGATTGACGAACGCAACCAGATCAAGCAGAAAATCCTGGATGTGCCGAAACTCAAAATCAGCCACGTCCTGCACCTGGTGGATAAAAAGCTATTTGAAACCCGAATGGTCGCCGAGGCCATGGAAAATTTTGCTTCCGGGGGCCGCCGACTTTTTAATAAAGCGTTGAAGAACGGCTTAATCGTTGGCCCTGGCGTTTTCTTTTTTCTGGACCTGATTGTTTTCAGTATCGCAGGAATCCCCCAGAATGCTTTCCTCACCGCCTTGATTTCCGGAGCAATCGGCCCCCTGAACTTGATCGTGCCCACCCTGGGTCTTTTAGGGACCCTGGGCGTTGCCTCGCTCTGTTTTTTAAGGTGGGGATTTCCAAAATACCGATCCCTGTGCTGCAGCGACGTGGATCGGCTGGCCCAACTGGACAGCCATTATCGCTCAGAGACCTGGCATCGCAGGAAAGAAAGCGTGCTTGGCCTGTTGAAAGACGCCGGTGTGAAAAGCATCTACGTCGCCCATAAGAAAAACCTGGAAAGAATTGAGAAAATTAGCCAGGAAGAGTTGAAAAAATATTTTTCCAGAATACGGAAAGCAACCGTATCCCGGAAAAGAAAATCAACCGCCGGCCAGGCAGCCGATGGGCAACCCAATGCGAATTCAATTAATTGATAACGATTCCGGACAAGATGCCCCTGCATAAATCTTCGTGCCGGTTTCCAAGGCGATGGTTCTCCTCCGAATTCCAGGTGAGGTGCACATGGATCACGATCAAATTGTTGCAGACCTGGTGGCGGATGTCTCAGCGTTAACATTCGCGCTACCGGTTTCTCATGTTTACAACCCGCTGGTGTATGCACGAAAACCCTATGTGGACTATCTGAAAAGATACGGAAAATCGCCCAAGGAGATTGTATTGCTGGGCATGAATCCAGGCCCGTGGGGTATGGCCCAGACCGGTATTCCCTTTGGCGAGATAACGGCCGTTACCAAGTGGCTTGGTATTCGGGAAACCGTTGAAAGACCGACCACCGAGCATCCCAAACGACCGGTGCTTGGATTTGACTGCGCCCGCAGTGAGGTGAGCGGAAAACGCTTGTGGGGGTGGGCTGAAAAGATATTCAAAACGCCGGATCGATTTTTCGATCGCTTTTTTGTGGCCAATTACTGCCCGCTGGTGTTCATGGCGGAAAGCGGTAAAAACCGAACCCCGAATCATTTGCCCGTGAGTGAGAAAAAACCGCTGTTGGCAGCCTGCGACCGTGCCCTTCGAAAGACAGTGTCCCTTCTCAATCCGAGATATGTGGTGGGCATCGGTGCGTTTGCCGCAGATCGTGCTGAAGTGGCCCTATCGGATATGGACGTGACCGTGGGGAAAATTCTGCACCCCAGTCCGGCCAATCCGAAGGCCAACCGCGACTGGGAGGGTGTGGTCACCGAGCAGTTTAAAGCGATGGGGATTGCATTTGAGCCGGAAATTGGATAAGGCTGCAAATACAAGAACTTGAAACCAAAACACCCACAAGTACCGCGATCGCAACATTCATT
>JAFDDL010000644.1 GCA_019310865.1 Deltaproteobacteria bacterium
AGAATCGGTAGAGAAAACCGATTTGACTGGATTATGGAACGACACTGGCAACAGATGGCACATCAGCTTGATATCAAATTCACATATCTAAAAAAGCAATTAAGGTGGATCGCCAAAACACTTGAAAGCAGCACATTAGAAATTGCACGGGATATCATACGGAAACACGACGGAGAAAAGACAATCCGAAAAATCTATGCAATTATAACTAAACATATCAAGCATGTCAGAACCTATATTTAAAGGGTTTGAGCGCATACCTCAGCCATCACCGTTCACATGCATGTGCAGGTACACGATCGGCCGTCACGATTGCTTGGTAACTTCCACTTGAATAGAGTGGGTCCGGGAGCCCTGGCTGGGAAGTGTGGGCTCGGTGGAAGACAGCACATTTACCGCACCGGCGGTTTCAATGCCGTCTTCATCAAAACAGGGCCATACGCCCTGCAGCACGCCGCGGCATGAGCCCGAACCACCCAGGGGCAAAATAGCATGTTTCCCATGTTTTTCCGAGATCGCCTGCAGCTTTTGTGCAATCCGATCCAGTGCCTCTTGCCAGGATATCGCTTTGAAATCACCTGAACCCCTGGGCCCGGTTCGCAAGAGCGGTTTGCGCAGCCTTTCGGGAGAATAGAGGGCCCGGTGCATCTGGTACCCTTTGGCGCATCCTTTCATTTGAGGCGTTTTTCGTGGATTGTCCGTTATTTTGACCACGCGGCCCTTTTCAACATGGGCCAGCAAGGGGCATCCACCGCCGCAGTCTTTATTGCAGGATACAGGTACTTCGGTCATCACAATCTACCGTTATTTCTACTCTTTTATGTAATCACTCCCCACGAAGAGACTGGTTCTTCGCAAACTAACCAAACCGTCATTATTGAAAGTCCAGTGGTCTGAAATAGATTTTATTCTGATGCTATAATTCTTAATTTGTGTCAAGTCTGCAGCAAACCCCCATCAACCAGAATATGGTCTCCATTGACATAACTGGCATCATTGGTGCAAAGCAGGCGCACCACCCGGGCAATTTCTTCCGGTTGGCCAATGCGACCCAAAGGGGTACGCGGCAGGAACATCGTATCTCCTAAAGTTTCTCCTGCCACTACCGCCGTTTCAATAAAACCTGGGCAGATGGCAAGGCAGCGAATCCCCTCGGCGCCATGTTCCACGGCAACGGATCGCGTCAGGCCGATCACCCCATGCTTGGCCACCGTGTATTCAACGCTAACCCCCTTAAAGGCGCGAACCCCGCAGGCCGAAGAGTTGTTGACGATCACCCCGCCGCCGGTTTTCAGCATGGCGGGGATCTGGTGTTGAATGCAGTTAAACACACTAGTCAGATTGATCCGAATAACCCGGTCCCAGTCTTCCTGGGTGGCATCGGGTATCGCCGCCGGTGAACCGGCAATCCCGGCATTGTTAAATGCAAAGTCGAGACGGCCGAAGGCCGACAGCGCCAAATCTGTCAGGGCCTTGCAGGTTTCGGGTTGGCCGATATCTCCAACCAGGGATTTGGCCGCCCCGCCATCCTGGACAATCTTCTTCGCAACCGATTCCACCTCAGGCTTTAGATCCGAAACAACCACCTTTGCGCCGGCTTCCGCAAAGGCCAGTGCAGCAGCGGCCCCTATTCCCTGGGCGGCGCCCGTAACAACGGCAACTTTTCCAGCAAAATCCACTACGATACTCATAATTACCCCTTTAGCGTATTTTTGTAAATAACCCCATCTTTCATAATCATCCGGATGTTCTCAATCCCCTCTTCCAGACGCGGTTCGGCGTCCAGCCACTTGGGATGGGCACCAATCACGGTGATGTCTGCCAGGGGATTGCCATCAACAATCAGCATATCAGCCAGGGCGCCCGCTTCGATCACACCAAGCTTGCCCGGGTACGGATTGTTCTGTCCGGTCAAGGCCGCCAGCTCTCCACCTGCCGAGGTCAAGGCCTTCAGCGCGGCCAAGTTGCCGAAGAACTCCGCATGAGTCCATTTTTCAAAACTGCGATGGGCCCTGGCAGCAGCCTGGCTGCAAAATACCGTGTCTGTATTGAAAACGACCTTGGGCTGAACCTTTTGGACAATGTCCACAAAATTGGCACTGCCTTCGTGAAATTGCAGAACCTTAGTATTCTGCGGGCCCGGTGTTCCAAAAAGCGGGTGTTTCAAAATATCCGGATGCATCCCAGCCAGGTTCGGAGAGAGAAAAGTCCCCTTCTCCTTAATCAGATTAGCGGTTGCCTCGTCGATAAAATGTCCGTGTTCGATGCTTTTTATGCCCAGGTCCAGCGCCCGCTTTGTGTGGGCGTTCTGATAAACATGGGCAGCCACATAGGTATCCCTACTCTCAGCGACTTCAACCACAGCCCTGATCTCATCCGGTGTATACTGCTCAGAATGCATGGGATCTTTTTCCGTTGCCACGCCACCCCCAACCATGACCTTGAGATAAACCGCGCCGCCGGCCAACGATTCCCGGCATGCCGCCAGCACATCGGGACGCCCGTCGGCCAGGCGACTGATACCCAGACGCACGGTGTTGGACTCTTTGGCAATGTTCTGGCTCTCCAGGCGAAAATCACCATGACCGCAAGTCTGGCTGATAAAACCACCGGATGTGTAAATACGCGGTCCCACCAGCAGTCCCTTGTCAATGATTTTTTTCAATCCCGTGTGCATCCCGCCGATATCACGAACGGTTGTAAAGCCGTCCATGAAGTATTCCCGGGCCCCATAGGCCGCAATCGCACCGATCTCTTCCCAGTGCATGCCTTCCAGCACCGCCGGGCCCCCTTCACCCTGCAGGTTCAGATGGGTGTGGGAGTCGATCATCCGAGACCAATACGTTGATGGCTTCGGTTAAAGCGTCACTGGTGCCGTCCCATACATGTACGTTTTTAATTAAAACCCGATTATTTCCCATGTGTCTTTTCCTCTCTTATTTTTTCTGAATATCATCAACGGCCCGCAGGTCATCAATTCGCTTATACACGTCCAACATGTCCGCACTCTTGATAAGTTCGATCACCTCGTACTCATGCAGCAGGCCGCTGGCCAGTCGCAAGACTGTGATGGCCTGAACGGTCACGGAATCCGAAAGCGAAACGATGACGTAATTGCGCCCGTTGCCAAGCCCAAAATAATAGCCCAGCATTTCACCGCCTAATTTCTTGATTTGCTCAGAGGTGACAGCCTGGCGGTCCTGTGGATTTTCCACCAAGAATTTCCATGCGCTGGCATTGGCGTGCGCAACGAACAAAAAGGTCCGTTTTTTCTCTGCTGGTTTTGTATCATTTGCATATGCCGGCGAATTGGCCATACCGATCAATATCAACAAAACCGCCAATGACATTAAAACGCTTTTGAATTGATTCATCTCTTTTCACCCTCTAGCCTATCCGTGATTATAAAAGCTGTTTGATGTTTGATATTGTTTCAAGGTTCATGACCGCATCGAACAATTTCTGTGCCCTTTCATCGCCGATAACCGGCACTGTAATATTGTAAAATTTATCCCGCAGCTCATCGGGCGTCATGGGATGCTCAGGCGAGCCTTTGCCTTCTATGACCGTTTCCTGAAATTGCGTACCGTCAACCATCTTGACAACCACACGCGATGGTATCAAGCCTTTCTCATTGAACATCTGGTCCATTTCGGGTGAAACCTGCAGGGTCACTTTTTCAGCGAGGTTTAAAACGTTGTCATCGGTCAGATGCGCTTCGGATAGTCCTTTTGCCGGTGTGTGGCCCATGAGCGTAATGCCTAGCAGGTACGGCAGACTAAACTGTGCATCATAGCTGTTGACCGGTTTTTTCTCCAGCAGGTATCGCTCCATAACGCTGTAGCCGGCCACGTCGATCGACGCGATCGCCTCGACATCGATGGGGTGTTTTTCCATAATCCGCTCGGCACACTCGATGGCCGAATGGGTCCAGGCACAACAGGCATAGTATTTAAAATGCGTCTCCAGAAGCTGATATTCTTCGCCCAAACCGCTGACCATCATGTCAAAATCACACTGGTCCGAGCCGGTCATCACCCAATAGCCCAGATCGCCGTCCAAAAAGGTTTCATTGCCCACAAAATCTTTTTTGGCCAGGATCGATCCGAAGACACCGCCCATGGCGGCCCAGCCATAGTTATTCTTCATCCATGAAACCGGGCGCTGATCGGGCTGAAGCCCAACCTTGTTGGCAAAGGGGATCGGCGCATTGTAACCGCCCAAGGAAAACGCCGTTCTCATCTGTCTTTCATCGAGGTTCAGCAAATAACCGCTGGCCACAACAGCGCCAAAGATCTGGTGCGTCGACAGTCCAAAGGCTTTGGCAAACCGTTCCGGGCTGGCCAGTACGGCCCTGGCAATACGAATGTTGGCTTCATAAGCCGCCACCACGGCGGCGATGATTTCTCTGCCGCTTGCACCGGTGGTCTCGGCAACGGTGAGTGCCGGGGGAATGATGGTTGCCCCCGGGTGGCCCACGGCCTTATAGGCATCGTCAAAATCCAGAACATTCGCCAGAAACGAGTTGATGTACACAGCGTTTAGCAGGGGCAGTTTCTTTCCCGTTGCCAGCACGGTGGCTTCTTCAACACCCCCCATGGCCTCATAAAAGTCCGCGATCTCTCGGCCGGGTTTTAGCACATAGCCGCCAATGGCATTGCCAACGGAATCCAGGATCAACCATTTTACGGCCTCGATAACATTTTG
>JAFDDL010000645.1 GCA_019310865.1 Deltaproteobacteria bacterium
GCCTATGCCAATGCCACCGTCTCCCATGGTGACAATAACGTTTAACGCCGGACGAGCCAGTTTTATTCCCGTGGCATAAGTCAACGCACGACCATGCAGGCCATGCAGCGCATGGGTATGGAAAAAGGTATCAAATAACCCGGAACAGCCGATGTCACTGACCAATGCGACCTCGCTGCCATGCAAGTTTATATTTTGAAGTGCGTTATCGAGATGTTTGACCACTTGCTCATGCGAACACCCGGGGCAAAATACCGGCGGCCTTTCATTGTTCAGCAAACTATGCATAACCAATCACCTTTTTGATCTGTTCAGGCGTAATAAGTTCACCGTTCATTTGCCCGAAGAATTCTATCTTTTTATCATGCCGTATTCTCTGGATCTCCCGAACGTATTGTCCAAGGTTCATTTCGATTACAATTATGCGTTCCTTGTCTTTGCATTTTTCCTCTATCACCCGTTCCGGAACCGGCCAAAGGGTCTTCAAGATCAACAAGGAGAAGCCCTTTTCCGCTTCACTGTTTTGTTCAAAAATTTCTTTGGCGGACCGTGCGGTTGAGCCATAAACGATAACCAATGTATCGGAACCGGTTCTTTCATGGAACTCATAGAAGGAAAAATCGTCAATCCTCGATACGATCTTTTCGTTCATTCTATCTCTGATTTCCGCGATTTCACAAGGATCCGTGGTTATATACCCGTTTTCCCCATGGGTCGAAGAGGTCTGCCGGACGAGTGTTTTATCCCCGATCGGTAAAAAATAAGGCACCTGCCCATGGGGAGGAACACGAAAGAGGGAAAATGGTTCTCCCGGCGGTGGGGGGTGCCGGTCTTTGATTTTCGGCCTTTCAATTTCATCCAGCGCCACATATTCCCTGGTTTGGGCAGTATCTTTGTTGGAAGCCACAAATACGGGGCAACGAAATTCTTCCGCCAGATTGAATGCATGCATGGTGAGTTGGAAACAATCACCCGCATCTACCGGTGACAGTACAATTACAGGAAGGCCGCCCGTATTACCCCAACGCAAGAATTGAATATCTCCATCCGCCGTACGTGTTGCAGACCCGGAGGAAGGGCCAAGCCTCTGAACGTCAATGATCACAATGGGTATTTCGCTGCCGATGGCAAATGATATGTTCTCACTATAAAGGCTGATTCCGGGTCCGGAGGTGGCAGTCATTGCTTTTAATCCGGCCATCGATGCCCCTAAGCAAAAGCCTATGGAAGCGATTTCATCCTCCCCCTGGACACAAACACCACCGCTTACCGGTAACATGCTAAACATGTGGTTAAATAGGGGGCTGGCAGGTGTAATCGGATATCCGGCAAAAAATCGACACCCTGACGCGATCGCCCCCCGGGCGACCGCTTCATTACCGTCCATGAAATAAATTGGCATGCGTTCCTTTCTATAGATATAATTCTATTTGCTCTTCCTGATCCAAAATTTATCGATACTCACTGGCGGTATGAAGCCGTTTGCGATTGGCTTTTTTAATCCCAACGCATCATCGGCAATGATAGGCCGCATGATGGGGGAATTTATAATTGCAGCCCAAGCCTTTCCAATGTATCTGCCTGTGGAATCCCGTTCTCATCCCATCCTCTCTCGGGATAATACTCCTCGAGCATTTCATCAAGGTGACATACATGCCCTTTTGCCGGGCCGTCGGGCATCGGTACCTTTGTGAGCCGATCCGGCAACGTGTCATCTGCTCCGGTAAATCCAGCTCTTACCAGAAAGACACGTTCGGCATTGAAAATTCGCTCTCCCGCCTGCTGCAATTCTTCGAGAGAATATTCTGCGCCGGTTGCCGCATTAAGGTATTTTTGAATCGGTATAGGTTCCATTTCGAGATTCGGTGACACCAGATTCCGCGCTGCAAAAAAGATGCATAAGCCGGCGGAATCGAATATGCATGACAGATCCTGTGAAATCTTGACGAGCTTGGCCTTACCCTTCCACTCAAACGGATCGATTTTTACGGGATGTCCGAAGATCTCGAAATATGCCGGATCTCCTCGCATATGCGACCCCCCGATCGGTGAGGTCGCATAGGCAAGTCCCATCCCCTGTATCCCCCGGGGATCATACCCCGCAAATTCCTGCTTTTTGGCCACCATGGCCAGTTCCGGATGCCCAACGCGTTTTGCCAGGTGGAAGCTGCCTTCCGCCAACCAGTCTCCAAAGCCTTCCCGATAGGCGGTCATTCGGGTAAGATCCACCAGGGCTTTTGCATCTCCCCACGTTAATGGTGAACCAATTATTTTTTCGGATAGATATCCTTTTTCATTCAACTCCATGGCGCAGGCAATGGTCGCTCCCATCGTAATGGTATCAAGCCCCAACTCGTTGCATAGATAATTTGCCTTTACTACGGCAGAAAAATTATCAACCATACAATTTGAACCGAGTGCATAAATCGTTTCGTATTCCGGTCCCTCACCTTTCCCTTCGAATCCCGGCGTTTTGACTTCCGTAAATCGGCCGCAACCGATGGGACATGCGAAGCATGCTTTGTTGCGAATCAGATGATTTTTTTTAAGGACGTTGGCATTTATTTTCTCCCAATTTTCATAAGTCCCCTTTTGAAAATTTTTTGTGGGCAGGATACCGTAACTGTTCATTACACCGACACCGTATGACGTTCCGTACTCCCTTAGAACCGACGGAGTTTCTTTTGAGTCCGCCTTGAATTTACTGATAATTTCATTATGGAAGGCCTTAAAATGTGAGGCATCAAACTGATCTATCTTTTTATCCCCTTTAATGACGATGGCCTTCAGATTTTTGGATCCCATGACCGCGCCGACACCCGGGCGCCCG
>JAFDDL010000646.1 GCA_019310865.1 Deltaproteobacteria bacterium
CTTAGAAAGGTTGCCATCTATCTCCCCAAATTGTGGGGCAAACTGAAAAAAACCAACTTTCATCGCCTAAATCCTCATCCCGGCAAAGTTTTCAAGTGCCTTCTTTCTTGTTTTTCATTTCCAATATCCCAATGTCCCATCATGAACATATAGGTCAATATCACTAAAGAGACATTTTTTAGAATTTTTAACTGGGTTTGCGAATGACAACGGCTATTTAAATCAGGAAACTCTCAGTAAAGACTTTTCAACTGTCTGTGGAACTTGTATGGTAACAAAACAGGAAGAGGGGTACAGATAGTCTTCGCCGCTCTCATCAATAACACGAATATCTCCATCCCCAGCAGCATCTTCATCAGGAAGAGCACGATAAATTTTATGGATCTCCAATGATGCCGGGTAATTCGTATTATTAATACAAACTACAAATTTAAGTCCCTTCACCTTTTTCCAATTCCCAGGGCCATAGGTTTTTCTCAAGCGCTCGATTTCGTGGATTCCGGATCCCTTTGCGATCGTTTCAATATCAGTGATTTTATCAATTATTTCAATACTCACATCCAAAATCCAATAGTAAGTTGGTCGGTTATCGTAAATTATTAATGATATCAGTTTGTTCAATGAAGCAATATTAGCATATTTTGTAATACACTTATCCTTAAACAGTCAAGCTCAACTATTTTGGGGTCGCTCTATTCGACCCCTTTCTCCGCCCGACAGGGACGTCCCCAGAACGTCTGTATGGCAAAAAACTTGACTTTCATGATAAACAAGGGTGTGTTTTATTAAAACATATAATAATACATGCCCTTGTTTTATGTATTCGAGGCTTTTATGAGACGGTTATCTGAAAATAGGATGGGAAATTGGTTTTTAAAAAAAATTGAAAAAAGACTGACTATTGATTTACCGCTGTTCATATATGGCTTTTCGGTAGCCGAGGTCGATCATCATACCGAAGGTAAAGGCGAATATGACGTTGTGCGAATTTGTCTCCGACTCATTGCTGCTGATATCCCCCTGCCGTTCAAAGAGCTTCAGGACCTGTTTGACCACATATCGCGTATCGGGCTGCTCCTTATATGCTCGGATAACGGTATCGCGAAACCGATGCATGTCTTTCTGGTGTTGGGCAAGATACTTGGCTATCTCCGCCTTACCATCAATTGCGCCGAAATGGCCAAACCCCATAATTTCCGGCGCCAGTGCCGCAACCTTTCGGCAACTATCCATATATATTTCAAAATTGAACGCCGGCGGCATGCTTGTGGGCATGGAGATAGGTGTGGGTGCCCTGCAGAGTGCACCGCATGATTCACCGGAAAAGCAAAAGACCGGTACACCGTTTTGAAACAGGGTGGGAGCGCAATGGTCATCGCTGTGACCAGGGACGGCAGTGAGCTGCAGTCGATACCCATCGGCCAGTTTAATGGGCAAAAGAACGTCTTTTTCAACAAGAGTATAAGCGTTTTCCGGTGCCTTCGGTATGTTGCCGACTTTGTCCCCATAGGTTGTTCCGGCACCCATTATATGGGAGTCGGCGTTTTGAAGCTTGTGGTATGTGTCTTTCGGAACGATAATTTTAAAATTTGGATTTCGTTTTGATAATTTTTGCCAAAGCGTCGATGCGCCACCACCATGGTCAAAATGGTAATGCGTAACCACGATACCGATCACCTTGTTTTCTGGAATACCAAGCTGGTTCAAATTCTTGAAAAGTGTCTCAACATCGTCGGATGTTCCCACATCCATCAACAGGCAGGTGTAGCCGTCCCAATAAATAAAGGCGGAAGTTTGTCGCTCTTTATTGAATTGATTTGTATCGGTAAGGTAGACATGCTTGAAGATTTGTCCCGGAGTTGTGATATACGGCATTGGATTACCTTTCCTGCGCGAACCCTAAAGGTTAGCCAAAGATATTTGGAATTTGGATTGTGATCAGTAAAAATCGCGGTGATTCCCGCCATCAACCATCTACCCCCCGTATACACCATATTCCTTGGTAAAGTCCACCATAGCCTTTATATTTTCATGTTTGGCCTCATCAAACCAAATTCCGCAATCGACCATCAGGCCGCCGTCTTTGCCGACGACATCAATGAGATTCTTAACATAATCTTTGACCTGTTGGGGTGTTCCCAGGCTCAGCAGAGAGATCGGCACATTGCCCCTGAAACAGACCGTATCGCCCAGGATCTCTTTGGCCTTGACAATATCGATACTCTCGAACCAGTATATGGCCTTTGCTTTGGGAATGTCTTTGATAATCTCCAGGCGTGATGTGTTTTCACCTTCAAATAGCGGCATGGGAACACACCCCTCGTCAATCAAGCCCATCATGACCTTTCTTAATGTGGGCCAGTAGAAAGTCTTGTACTGATCGACAGACATAAATCCCTCGATGCCTTTATGAAGCATCAGGGCTACGATGGGATTGCCGGTTTGCCTTGCACCGGCCACACCCATTTGGACCAGTATAGGCACCAATTTATCCAGGGCCTTTAGCAGCGCTTCAGGTCTTCGATACATGTCCATCATCAACTCGCGTGTGCCCCTGAACCAATCCCCGATGACATCAAAAGGGGCCGCTGCGCTGCCGCCTCTCATGGATGGATATCCCATGGCCATGTACTTGGCGGATTCTTCTACAAGTCCCATTCCCCATTTTAACGCCTCGGCGCCTGCCTTGGCAAGAGACTCGAGGGCGCCGACAATTTCCGGCAGGCCGAAAAGGGCGGTGTTTTCAACGATTGAGAGATAGTATCCAAACCATGTGGTAAATGGGGGAAGTGTTTTAAAAGATTCAAATATACCGCATGTGCGCGGCAGA
>JAFDDL010000070.1 GCA_019310865.1 Deltaproteobacteria bacterium
GTTACGGTGAAGGAAGAGGTCCGAGCCTAATTCATGGCATTGGCCCGGGAGACATAAATGAGTAAACAACCGACTCGCTCGGAACTGAAAAATCGGATCGAATCGCTTGAAACACAAATCGACGAACAGAACAGATACATTGAAGCTCTTCAGAAAACCGAGGAAAGATACCGAGCGATATTTAAATATACGAAAAGCGGTGTTGCGGTTTACCGGGCGGTGGATGAAGGCCGGGACTTTATTATTGAAGATTTCAATTCAGCCGCGGAAAAAATAGAAGGTGCGACGCGATCGGAAATTATCGGGAAGCGGCTTCTGAGCGCGTTCCCGGGCGTGACGGAATTCGGGTTGTTTGACGTCCTTCAGCGGGTCTATCGAACCGGTGAGCCCGAACATTATCCCATATCGCATTATAAAGACCACCGGATTTCGGGGTGGCGGGAAAATTTTGTTTGCAGACTTCCATCGGGTAATGTGGTTGCGGTGTACAGTGATGAAACCGTACAAAAACAGAATGAAGAACACTTAACCCTTTTCAAGAAAGCGGTGGAAGCGGCTTCCGATGCGATTGGCGTGTCCACGGCCCAAGGTGTCCGCAGCTATCAGAACCAGGCGTTCGACGAGCTATTCGGGGATATCGGCAATGATCCGCCGGCGACGTTATATGTGGATGAGGTTCAGGGGCGAGAGATTTTCCAAACCATCATGTCCGGCGAACAGTGGATCGGAGAAGTCCCCATGCGGTCCAAGACCGGCGAGATCCTATATGTTTTCCTGAGGGCATACGCCATCAAAGATCAGCAAGGCGATGTGATTGGGTTGGTGGGCGTGCATACCGATATGACGAACCGGAAAAAGATGGAGGCGGCTTTGTACACGGCCCAGAAGATGGAGTCCCTGGGAACACTGGCAGGTGGCATTGCCCATGATTTTAATAATCTGCTGATGGGAATTCAGGGAAACGCCTCTCTGTCGCTTCTTGGCCTGGATGACACCCACGGGAATTTCGAGCATCTGAAAAACATCGAAGAGTATGTGCAGCGCGGCGTCACGCTGACGCGCCAACTGTTGGGACTGGCAAGGGGCGGTAAATATGAGGTGAAACCGACCGATTTGAACCACCTGCTTCGGGGAAGTTCGGAGATGTTTGGCCAAACGAAAAAGGAAATTAGAATCCATTCTAAATATCAATCGAATATCTGGACCGTTGAGGTGGATCAGGGACAGATCGAGCAGGTTTTGTTGAATTTGTTTATCAACGCATGGCAGTCGATGACCGGTGGCGGTTCTTTGTACCTTGAAACCAAAAACGTGACATTGGACCCAAATTATGTTGCACCGTATTCCGCCCAACCCGGACGTTACGTTCAAATATCGGTCACAGACACCGGGACGGGGATGGATAAGGAGATTCAAAATAACATATTCGATCCGTTCTTTACGACCAAAGCCATGGGGCGGGGGACCGGATTGGGTCTGTCTTCGGCCTATGGCATCATCAAAAATCACAGCGGCATCATCAATGTCTACAGTGAGCCCGGTAAAGGCAGCACCTTCAATATGTATCTGCCGGCTTCGGATAAAACAGCCGTCAGAGAGCCAAAGCTGCTCGAAGCGCTTCTCTCTGGAACCGAGTCCATTCTGATGATCGATGATGACCCCATGATTCTTGATGTCGGAAAGAAGCTATTGGAGCGACTTGGCTATCAGGTCTTTACGGCTACTTCGGGGAAATCGGGCCTCGATATCTATTCACAGCGCCAATCCGAGATCGATCTGGTTATTTTGGACATGATCATGCCGGATATGAGCGGAAACGATACATGCAAGCAGTTGCGGGCGATCGATGATCACGTGAAAGTGATCCTGTCATCAGGGTACAGCCTCAATGGGCAAGCCGCCGGCCTTATGAAAGATGGATGCAACGGCGTTATTCAAAAGCCCTTCACTGTACGGGAACTGTCACACAAGGTTCGTGAAATTCTGGATTAGGGGGACGCTGTTGAACATCACCGCGCCGATGTAGGTCACCGTATTGGCGCCGTTATTGTATTTCATGCCGTTTTCGCTCATCAGCCTCACCACGTCGATACCGGAAGCCTCCAGGGATACCAATGCATCCTCCGGTCTTTGGCACGGTTCGCCTTCGGGGTAGGTGCATTTTTTGCACAGGTTACAGCTTCCGGCGCCCAGGACTAAAGATTCGATGCCGTTGGGGAAATAATTTTTCATTTTGATGAGCCGGTCCCTGAAATCGGTCATGCCGGCCATCATGCCCTTAAAATCATAGCTGCTCTCGATATCATATAACCGGTATACCACCCGGCATCGTTCGTAACCGGTTATTGTTTCAATTAATTCCGCCAGTGGCGCAACGGCCGGCGGGCACACCCAAAATTTGCCGTAGCTACCGCATACATTCTGCTCGCACATCTTTCGGATCTGTTTGCTGAACCGGATGCTCTGCTTTGGGATCTCTTTGGATTCCGGGAAATGTTCTTGGATAATTGTTGTTAAGGTATTCATGATTTTCCATGGCCTTTCGCCGATAAACCCATTTCAAAGAAACCATAGGTTATCGAAAAACCGGCCTATTGGCAACCTTACGAGCCGAATAGGATTCCAAACGCCCTGATTTTGCTTGACACCAGGCAGTCTGATGCCTAAAAATATAATCATACGGCCCATAAACCCATCCACATAAATGCGGGCATTTTGTAATTCTAGTCACATGTCACCTCCCACCCCGGTGGGAGTGGAGGCGGTTTCGACATTTTCGTCCCAAATCCGCCTAACGGTAATGAATCGACACCAAACGTTCTAATGGAGATGAATCATGGATTTTAAAACGCATTTGGAAACAGCTTGGAAGCAGACCATCGGTAATATCATTCCCCTCTTGATCATGACACTGGTCCTCACCGTCGTTTCGGTTTTAACCCTTGGTATTCTGGCGCCGGTAACCGGGGCCGGCTTTATTCAATCTCTGATTCGGATGGTCCGAGATGGGCGGGAGCCGACGGGTCAGGACATTTTCTCCCACATGAATCTGTTTCTGCCGCTTTTTGGCTTCACCATCATTGTGGTGATTGCCGTTGTCATCGGCTTTTTGCTGCTGTTTTTACCCGGCCTGCTGATCATTCTGGCCCTGGCCTATTTCTGCATTTACATGATACCGCTGATGACCGACAAGCAGCTGGGTCTCATGGACGCCATCAAAGAGAGCAAGGACAAAGCCCTGGGCACCCCTGTCATGGATCATGTGCTGATTGTCATCATCTATCTGGGGATTCAGGCGGTGGGAAGCAGTATCTTTATCGGATTTTTGTTCACCTTGCCGCTGGCCACGGCGTTTCTGGCCTCGGTGTATTGTGAAAAATACGGTGATACCGGCAGCTGATTCGGCCGGGCTATCCCAATTGATACTCATCTTTCATCACGCGATACAGTTCGTTGCCGATGGCAAGTCCTGTGTCGATAAAATCGGGACCGTATTTTTTCCCGGTCGTGGTTCGAAAGGTGATCCGGATTTTTTCCAAAGCCGTCATTCCCCGGTGGTATCCTTTGAAAAAACGTTCGACCGGCACCTTGGCGTGACGAATCATGGCCCAGACGGTATCCGTGAAATTGTCCGGTCCCCAACGGAATTTATCGGCATCGTAGAGGCAGTCTGAAATCAGGGCACCGGCCCGAGTCGGCGAGGCAAGCGTCTGTTTGAAAGCCTCATGATTTTGTATTGCACGGCAAATATCATCCACTTCCGAGTTGGAAAACGAAAAATTCGAAAGAATCCGGCGGGCTTTACGGGCGCCCTTTTGGGCGTGCTCTTTTTCCATACGGCTGACATCGTGAAGCAGACCGGCGGTCTGCACCAACAGCAGCAACCGGTCTATGGTCGATTCCGAATAGTTATGCGCTGTGGCCTCTACGATGAGGATGGCGCCGGCATCGATGGCTACCTTGGTGGCATGGGTCATGCCGTGACCGAAATCGTCGTTGAGTTCCCCGGCGGCGGATTTTTTTAACGCACCAATGGTTGGGTCGGAATTGAAAAACGAAGTGGCTCGCACATGCGCGTCATTGCATTCCGCGAAAAATGCAGGCGGGGGGAATTGGGATACGATTTGGCGGGTACGCTTTTCCAGCCGGTTATACACGGATTCCATTTTGGCTCGTCTTTTCGGAGTCTTCGCTTTCCTGCGCGAACCCGTAGCCCTTAACTGGGTTGATTCAACGAAAACAGATCGCCGCAAACTTTCCATCGGCCATCTTCCTGAACGACCCGAATGGTTTCGTCCACCGGGTAAATGTCTCCGATGTGGAAAATTCTTGCCACGAAGGTGAAGGCCGGATGAATACAGATCCGACGTGTGCCCGTGAGATGAACCGATGCTTCGGTGTCGTCGATATATTCGGTTTGAGTATGGACGCCACACAGCGCATATCTTCCCAATCCGGGACCGAATCCACGCGCGTCGGTGTCGATTGTCGCTTGCTGAATATGGGCGGCCACAACGTCTGCGTCGTTGGCGGTTAAGTTGTCGGCGCACATCCATTTGGCCATGTCCGGATCGAGTCGATAATAGTCTCGGGCAAAGGAGACAGCGGTGTCATAGGGCGTATCTTTGCAGTCCATAAAAGCCAGTCCTGCCTGCAGCAATATTCCGAAAAGCACAACGAGCCCCAGGGGGACGATTCGGTTATTCCGGGCCATATGGATTCCTCCTTCGGTATCAGATTTTCAGAATCAAAAATAGGTCGCTTGAAGATGCCTGATATCATGGAACCTGTATATTGACAAGGGTTTTATGTTTGAAAGGACTGCCGGGATAAACTGAATTCGATTCAGATAATCCCGCCTTATCTACTGAAAACATTAAATTTATCATTTTTCATGAAAAAATCCTTGACACATTTATCTTTCTTGACTATGAAACTCGGGAAATAAACCGACTTTTTTAGTCAAGAAAGCAGATTATGCTGATTACCAAGAAAAACCAATATGCACTCAGAGCTGTTTTCGAGCTTGCCCGGCAACAGGGAAAAGGGCCCATCAAGATTTCCAATATTGCCGAAACCCAGGCGATCCCGGAGCGATTTCTGGAGGTTATTCTGGGCCAGTTGCGAAAAAGCGGGTTCGTCAAATCCAAACGCGGATACCAGGGCGGTTATGAACTGGTGCCTTCTCCGGACGAGCTTACGGTGGGTGACATCATGCGGTTTTTACATAAGGATCTGGAAACGGACCTGTGCATGGCGCCCATTCCTGAGTCGAACTGCCCCTTTCAGGATAGTTGTGCATTTTCCCCAATGTGGAAACAGGTAAGAGAGGCGATGTTCAAGGTGTATGACGGCACGTCCATTCAGGATTTGTTGAATAATGACAATGGCGTCGAAGTATATCCGGTATAAGCGAATTGTAACTCAAAGATAAGATCGATTATTGAGCAAAGGTTGACATGATGCAGAAACTAAATGCGAAAGCGAAATGGACGGTTTTACTGGCGACAGTCACCCTGGTGCTTCTGCCATGGCCGAGCGGTCCGGCCGCTGTGACGGAGAAGGCATCCGGGGCGGCCGGGCGAGCGGATGTCATTATGATCGATTCGATGATGTCGTTTGGGGCGCTGGAAAGGCCACCGGCGGTGTTTTTCCATGATCAGCACAGCCGGGCGCTCGAAAAGATGGGCAAGGACTGCACCGCCTGCCATTTGATGAATCCGGAGAAAGATCGGCTCAGTATCAAGTTTAAACGCCTTGAAGATACCGGGAAAACCGAGATCATGGAACTCTACCATGCCGGTTGTATCGATTGCCATAACGAGCAACTGGCTGCCGATCAGAAGGCGGGTCCGGTGGTTTGCGCCGGATGCCACATCAAAACACCCCAAACCGTGTCATCTCGTTTGCCCATCGGCATGGACAAATCACTTCACTACCGACACAGCAAGGCCATGGATAATAAATGTGAGGCCTGCCACCACGAGTATGACGAGGCGGCAAAAAAGCTGGTTTATGTAAAAGGCAAGGAGGGGACCTGCCGGTACTGCCATCAGGCACAAACCGTTGACAACAAGATTGCAGACCGTCAAGCCTTTCACATGGACTGTGTCGATTGCCATCGAAAAATCACCGCCCAGAGCAAGACGGCCGGCCCCATGGAATGCGCCGGCTGCCACGATGCTGCACAGCAGGCCCTGATAGAAAAGGTGGCCAATCCGCCGCGGATGGAAATGAAACAGCCGAACGCGGTTCTGGTCAAATTGGGTGAAGCAGCCCTCGCCGATCCCACCCTGATTCGAATGAACCAGGTGCCCTTTGACCACAATGCGCATGAAAAGTTCAACAGCAATTGCCGCACATGTCACCATGCGAGTCTCACGGCCTGCTCGGACTGCCATACGCTCAGCGGGAAGAAGGAGGGCGACTGGGTCAAACTCGAGCAGGCCATGCACCTGAGCCGATCGAACACCAGCTGCATTGGTTGCCACGGGAATCAGCAGGCAGATAAAAATTGTGCCGGCTGTCATGGTTTCATGACCAAAGTGAACCAACCGCCCCAGAGCTTCTGTAACGCTTGCCACCAGGTCCAAAAGCCGGAAATGGTTGCCGTGCCGGGACCGGAAATTTCACCGGAAGTGGTTGAAGCGGCAGAAACCGTGCCGGAAGCCGAAGCGGCAACTGAAATGCTTGCAGCGGCAGAAACCGCACCGGTATCCGAAGTGACTGAAACGGACACCCAAGACATGCTTGCGGCCAATGCCCTGGCATCCCGTCAGCCCACGGAGGGCACCTACGATGTTGCCGACATTCCCGAAACGGTCACCATCAAAACCCTGGAAGATAAATATGAACCGGTGGTTTTGCCCCATCGAAAGATTGTTCTGAAACTGGCCGATAACCTGAAAGACAGTCAGCTGGCCAAATATTTTCATGCAGATAAGGGAACACTTTGCCAGGGGTGTCATCATAACAGCCCGGTGTCCGTCAAACCGCCCCAGTGCGGAAGCTGTCACGGCAAACCGTTTAATGAAAGCAGCCTCTTCAGGCCGGGACTGATGGCGGCCTACCACCAGCAGTGCATGGGTTGCCATCATGAGATGGGCATTGAAAAGCCGGCCAATCGAGACTGCGCCGCTTGTCATAAGGAAAAAGAAAAGCGGAATGAAACCATTAATCATTAATCTCCGACACGAAAATTTGAGGTGTCATCAATGAGCATATCACGGAGAAAATTTTTAGGATGGATCGGCGCCGCCGGGGCTACGGCGGTGGTGGGAAAAAAAGCGCAGGCGGCGGCCGGAAAGGACTTCGGTGGCTATCCGACCGGCCGAGGCGTCCTGTTCGACGTGACGCGATGTGTGGGGTGCCGCAAATGCGAACAGGCATGCAACCAGGTCAACGAACTGCCGAAACCGGATCGACCGTTTGATGATTTGACGGTGCTGGATGAAAACCGGCGCACGGATGCCGGGGCGTTCACTGTTGTCAATCAGTATGGCGCCGGCGCACCGGTTTTCCGAAAGATCCAGTGCAACCACTGCCTGGAGCCGGCCTGTGCGTCGGCATGCTTTGTGCGCGCCTTTAAAAAGAACGAGACCGGTGCGGTCACCTATGATGCATCGGTATGCGTCGGCTGTCGATATTGCATGATTGCCTGCCCCTTTGAAATTCCGGCCTATGAATACGACGAACCGCTGACGCCCCGGGTGCGAAAATGCACCCTCTGTCATCCGCGCGTCAGTGAGGGGAAACTGCCCGGATGCGTGGAATCATGTCCCACCGAGGCCCTGACCTTCGGGAAACGCAGCGACCTGTTGAAAATCGCACGGGAGCGGATTCGAAAATTCCCGGAACGGTACATCGACCACATATACGGTGAATCGGAAATGGGTGGGACCAGCTGGCTTTACCTGTCCGGTGTTGATTTCAAAGATATCGGCATGCGCGAGGATCTGGGCACCAAATCGGCTCCGGAACTCACTGCCGGCGCCCTGGGAGCCGTTCCCATTGTGGTTGGACTCTGGCCGGTATTGTTGACGGGGATTTACGCCATCTCCAAGCGAAAGGAAAAAATCGCCGAGGAGGAGCAAACGGATGCGGTGAACGCCGCGGTGGCGGAAACCCAGAATGCGGCGGATACCAAGCTTTCCGGCGCGCTTGCAAAGGCAAAGAAGGACAAGGAAACCGCGGTTGAAAAAGCGGTGAAAAAGACCTTGGAAGAGGCCGAAAAAGCCCGGGAAGAGGAAGAAGCAACGGCCAGAGAGGCCGCCGAACAGGCTCAAAAAGAAGCAGCAGCAGATGCATCGGTGGACGCGACGGCCCCGGAAACAAAAGAACTGGAACAAAAAGAACCGGAACAAATAGAAGCAGACAAAAAAGATACAGAGGAGGATGCCTGATGTCCGATCATGTGACCACAACCGGCAAACCACTCTTGACGCCATTTAATGTTATTGCCGGAATCATATTACTGGTCGGCGGTATTGTGACCATCCTTCGATTTACCAAGGGGTTGGGAACGGTGACGAATCTATCCGATTACAATCCCTGGGGGATTTGGATCGGCTTTGATCTGCTGGTGGGTGTCGCCCTGGCCGCCGGCGGGTTCGTGACGTCATCCGCCTGCTATATTTTCGGCATGAAACGGTTTCACTCTGCGGTAAGACCGGCCATATTAACCGGTTTTCTCGGCTACGCCCTGGTCGTACTGGCACTTCATTACGATGTGGGGCGTCCGTGGCGCCTACCTTACCCCTTTATCATGCAGCAGGGAACCACATCGGTGCTCTTTGAAGTGGGTGCCTGCGTTGCCCTGTATCTGACGGTTCTATTTCTTGAATTCTCACCGGCGGCCCTGGAGTGGCTGGGGCTTAAAAAGCTTCGAAACGTGCTGATCAAATTGACGCTGGTATTGACCATCTTCGGCGTGGTGCTCTCGACCCTGCATCAGTCTTCGCTGGGGGCGCTGTTTCTGATCGTACCGTCTAAAATCCACCCCCTGTGGTATTCAAGCTATATCCCCATCTATTTCTTTATCACCAGCATCATTGCCGGGTTGTCCATGGTTTTGTTCGAGGGGAGCTTGTCTCATCGTATTTTTAAAGACAAGATGGACGAGACTCACATGGCGGAAAAAGACGGGGTTATGCTGGGATTCGGAAAAGCCGCCGCCTGGGTGCTGGCCGGTTATTTTATCATCAAGGTGGTGGGTATTGCCAAGGACAACCATTGGCACCTTCTGTTCACCGGCTTTGGCGCCTGGTACCTGGTCGAGTTGCTGGGCTTTGTGGCCCTGCCCAGCCTGGTGTATGCCATGGGTGTGCGCGAAAAGAACTTTACATTAATTAAATGGACGTCGGTATGGACCGTTTTGGGCGTCATTCTCAATCGGTTCAACATCAGCATGATCGCCTTTAACTATCATCTGCCGTCCAGCGAGCGATATTTCCCCCACTGGATGGAAATCTGCATTACGGTTTTCATCGTAACCCTGGGTGTCGTGGTGTTCCGGTTTGTGGTTACCCGCATGCCGGTTTTCTTCGAACATCCGGAGTATAGAGAATCACATTAAAGGAGCAGGCACAATGGACGGGATCTTTTTTACCTTACAGGATTTCATGACACACACCAAAGGGGTGATCTACGTACTGGTTATTGTGGCGCTCCTGGCGCTCCTGGGCTTTTGGCAGTACCTGGCGGAAAACGACGAAGACTAATGAGCCAGTTACAAAACGCCCCATTTCGGCCCATATCGGTGTTGGATGAAAATTTTAATCCTCGAAATACTAAATGTATGTCTCCGGTTAAAATTTTCACCCGCCTTGATCTGAACCGAACTAGGACGTTTTGAAACTGGCTCTATTTTGTTTCTTTGGCTGGTGACCATGAGAGATCGAAGATAATTATTTGGGAGATGGAATATGTATCAATTTGTAACGGGTCCGTTGGCATGGTTGGCATTTGCCGTCTTTTTTATCGGGCTTCTGGCCCGCATCGTTTGGTATATTCGGGGGCTTGACTGGCAATTGGACCGAGTGGCCTATGGCGAACATATGAAACATGGTTTGTACGGCGCCGCCCGCTCGATTTTCTACTGGCTGATTCCGTTCGGCACCCACAGCTGGCGATTTTACAAGGGGATGACACTCCTGTTTTTTGGGTTTCATATCGGGTTGTTGTTTACACCGATATTTCTCCGGGCCCACAATGTGCTGCTCACCGAACGATTCGGGTTCAGCTTCTGGTCCCTGCCGGCAGGGGTGACCGACTGTTTAACAGTGGTGGTGATCGTGGCCGGTATTTTTCTGGCTTTGCGGCGAATTGCGTTTCCGCAGGTTCGGATCATCACGACTGCATACGATTATTTGCTCCTGCTCATTGCCATAGCGCCCTTTTTCACTGGCTTTATGGCTTTTCACCAGGTGGGCAACTATCAGTTCTGGCTCATTGCGCACATCATTTCCGGAGAGGTGATGCTGGTGGCGATTCCACTGACCAAGCTGTCGCATTTTGTCCTCTTTTTCCTATCCCGCGCCCAGATTGGAATGGATTTCGGCATCAAGCGCGGTGGTATGAAAAACAAGAGGTTTGCCTGGTAATTCGTAATTAACTGCCAACTACAGGATGGAATGATAAAATGCCTGAAGGAAAACTCTGCAATAAAATACCGGTGACAACCAAAGAGATGCTCGATGCGCTTTTGTCCGACAAGAGTGGAAAAGTGTACTACACAGAGATGAAACAACTGGAGGTCAACCACAAGGCCCTGCAAGCCACGTTCGCAAAGACCCTCAAGTCCCGGATGAAAACCTGGTTGGAAATTTGTGCCCACTGCGGCATGTGTGCCGACAGCTGCTTTTTTTACCTGGCCAATAAAAAAGACCCCAAACAGGTGCCGTCTTATAAGATACAATCAACCCTGGGCGAGCTGGTCCGGCGAAAGGGCCGGGTGGACAATGCCTTCATGCAGATGGTCATGGACACGGCCTGGGGAAAATGTACCTGCTGCAACCGGTGCGGTACTTACTGCCCCTTTGGCATCGATATGGGCGTGATGTTCAGCTACCTTCGAGGCCTGTGCTACTCACAGGGCTTCGTGCCGTGGGAGTTGAAAATCGGTGCCGGTATGCATCGAATTTACCGGGCTCAGATGGATATCACCACCGAAGACTGGGTGGAAACCTGCGAATGGATGGCCGAGGAGTACGAGGAAACCTGCGAATGGATGGCCGAGGAGTACGAGGACGATTGGCCGGGGCTGGAAATTCCTGTGGACAAGGAAAATGCCGACATTATTTATACGGTCAACGCCCGGGAGCCCAAACATTATCCCGAAGATTTGGCCGAGGCGGCCATTTTGTTTCACCTGGCCGGGGAAAACTGGACCGTTCCTTCCGAAGGTTGGGAAGAGACCAGCCTGGCCATGTTTGCCGGCGACTGGGAAGCATGCAAGTTGCAGGTAATATCCGTTTATGACGCCATGGAACGTCTCAAACCCAAACGAATGGTGGTGACCGAATGCGGCCATGCTTACCGGGCCACGGTTATCGAAGGGCCTTACTGGGCCGGGTACAAGTCCGGCCAGACACCGGTAGAAAGTTTTCACTATGTTGAGTGGGTGGCCGAAGCCCTGCGAACCGGAAAGATCAAAATCGATCCGTCTAAAAAAATCAAGGAGCCGGTTACTTACCAGGACTCGTGCAATTACATCCGAAATGCCGGCCTGAAGGATGCGGCCCGCGAGATCATGAGCTACATTGCCGAAGATTTCCGGGAAATGAAACCGACCAAGGAGCATAATTTCTGTTGCGGCGGTGGTGGCGGAATGAATGGTCTGGGCCGGTATCGCCAAGAGCGAAACATGGGCCTGAAGGTTAAGATGAACCAGATTTTGGATACCGGCGCCAAGCTGGTTGTGGCGCCCTGTCATAACTGCTGGGATGCGATCCGGGATCTGGAGGAAGTCTACAAAGTTGGCATCCGCTGGTCGTTTTTAAAACCCCTTCTGATCAAGATGGCAATTGTTCCGGAGCATATGAAGCCGGAAGAGGAATAAGGATAGTTCGCACACCCTGCTGAGTTCTTCCGCCCGCCCCGGCAGCCGCCCGGCGCGGGCGGTATCGTTTTGTCAATGGCCTAACAATTACTATGGCAGTTTCTCGCAAACGGTTTTAAGGGTCTTTCTCAGCCATTCATGTGCCGGATCCATGTGGTGACGGATGTGCCAGAACTGGTAGGTTTGAAATTGGTGCTGCATTTCCGGGACGGGGAGTATTTTGATGGGCAGCCATTTGATGTACTCCTTGGCCACTGATTCGGCCACATTGGCCAGATAATCCGTGGTACTGACCAGTCGGGGTATGGCCGTTTCCTGCTCCACGGTGTAGCGGATATTACGATGGTGTCCGATTTTCTTCAGCACCTTGTCGATCATTTCTTCACCGTAATCCGATACCGCCAGGGCAATGTGTTCGGCCGCCAGGTACTGCTTTAATGTCAATGTTTCGCCGATGTGCGGATGATCTTTTCTTAGAATGCACACATGCTTGTCTTCGAACAGATACTGCTGGTAGATATTGCTGTTGAATGGTTGCTTGATACCGACCACCAGTTCCACTTTTCCGTCCTCAAGAGCGATTTTTCTTGCTTCCATATTAAAGTTGTAGATTCGAAAGCTGATTTTAGGGGCCATGGACTTTATCGCTTCCATGATTTTCGGAAGGACCACCAGCATGGGATAGTCCTGAATTCCGATATTAAACCGGTGCTGTGATCTTTCAGGGTTGAAAGCGCCCCGTTCCCCCAGCGTTCTGCCGGCCAGCTCGATGATCTGTGTGATGTTGCGGTTCAGTTCGTCGGCCAGTGACGTCGGCGCCATCTGGTGTCCGTGTCGGATAAAGAGTCTGTCGTCGAATGCCGAGCGAAGCCGGTTGAGCGCATGGCTGATGGCCGATTGGGTGAGGTTCAGACGCTGCCCGGCGCGGGTGAGATTTTTTTCCCGGTATATCGCATCAAATATAACAAGAAGGTTGAGATCAAAGTTGGATAAATTCGTCTGATTCATTCTCGATATCACGGAAATTCATTTTGTTTATGCCGCATTATCGTTTACAATAATCCCTAACGCTGCAAAAGCCTGCTGGGCTTCAGATCCAAGGCGTCAAAGGTGAAGCCGGGTAAAGGCAGCGTTACTGTGAACGGACCGATAATTTTATTAACAGTCGCCCTGTCGAATGTCAAAAGGGAAACGCAATGAATGATTTGATCAAACTGGAGGAAACATTCGGTGCCCATAATTATAACCCACTGGATGTGGTTCTCAACCGCGGCCAGGGAGTTTGGGTTTGGGACATATCGGGCAACAAGTATCTCGACTGTCTGTCTGCATACTCGGCGGTTAACCAGGGGCATTGCCATCCTAGGATCGCTGAAGCGATGATCGAGCAGGCACAGAAGCTGACGCTGACTTCCAGGGCCTTTCGAAATGATCAGTTGGGCTTTTTTTATCAGGAGCTATGCGAGTTGACCCGGTCCCACAAGGTGCTGCCTATGAACAGCGGCGCTGAAGCGGTGGAAACAGCCATTAAAACCGTTCGAAAATGGGGATATCAAAACAAGGGCGTCCCTGCGGACCAGGCAGAAATCATTGTGTGCAAGAACAATTTCCATGGTCGAACCATCTCAATTGTCAGTTTCAGTACGGATCCTGTCTCGCGGGCTGACTTCGGGCCGTTTACACCGGGATTCAAGATTATTCCCTTTGGTGAAATTGACAAGCTTGAGGCGGCCATCGGGCCGAATACGGTTGGCTTTATGGTGGAGCCGATTCAGGGCGAGGCCGGGGTGATCATTCCCCGACAGGGATATCTCAAGGCGGCCAGGGAGCTTTGCCGGCAGAACAACATTGTCTTTATTTTGGACGAGATACAAACCGGCCTTGGGCGAACGGGCAAAATGCTGGCAGAGGAGCACGAAGGTATAGAGTCCGACTTGACGCTCATCGGAAAAGCCCTTTCGGGTGGATTTTATCCGGTTTCCGCAATGCTTTCCAACTGCGAAGTGATGAATGTCCTGAATCCTGGGGAGCATGGCAGCACCTTTGGTGGCAATCCGATGGCCTGCGCGGTCTCCCGTATGGCCTTGAAGGTGCTGGTGGAAGAGGGGATGATCGAAAATGCTGCAGAAATGGGCAACTATTTCCTGGCAGGTCTTCAACAGGTTAAAACCGATCGCGTCAAGGAGATTCGGGGAAGGGGGTTGATGATCGGGTTGGAACTTCATTCCGAGGCCGGGCACGCGCGGCAGTATTGCCAAAGGCTGTTGGAAAAGGGTCTGCTGTGCAAGGAGACGCATGAGCACACCATTCGGTTTTCTCCCCCACTGGTGATTGACCGGGAAACGGTGGACTGGGCCCTCGAGCGAATCGAATCTGTCCTGAAGGGCAGGTGATAAAGAAGTGGTTTTGAAACCACTTCCAACACGGGTGACCACACGAACGTTTTTGGCATCAGCCTTTAACCTCCCCCTCCCTTTTTTCCATTCGAATATCCCAAGTTGACAACACAAGACACATGCATTAATTGAATC
>JAFDDL010000647.1 GCA_019310865.1 Deltaproteobacteria bacterium
GCCGCCTTGAGAAATCAGGGCGGCGATTTTATGATATGATCGTTACGTATCATAAGGCGGCCAACAAAAAGATTTGGCGGTATTTCTGACGGTATTTTTATAAATTGAACTTGGTAACTTCCTAATTTCAATGGGCAATATGCCTTCAATTAAAAGGATACTCCCCCGCCAGACCAGAATCCAAGCAGGTGTAATTAAGACCATAAACCCCTTATTCTAAATGGATTAAGGGTTTTTTTTGTGTTCATTACAGTCCAATAAAAAACAGCCGGGGCGTGTCTATTTGTTATATTTCGGCAGCATGAGAATAAACGGAATACCGCCCAAACCTAACACGGCGCTGAGCAGATAAGTTGCTTCCAGGCCGATCTTGTCGGCGATAAAGCCGACGAGCACCACCACGGTGGAACGTGCCGTAAAAGAAACCATCATGAAAAATCCGTTGGCGGCTGCGGGGCTGGATGTGCTGTGCTCCTGGATCATGGCCAGCATTACCGGGGTGGTGGACAGCAGTGTGAATCCGGTGAAAATCAGGGCGGTAAACCGCAGCCATCCATCCAACCAGACAAATCCGAGAAGCATGATCGGTGCACCGATTAATGACACCAGCAACACCTGTCGGCGCCCAAAGGCGTCGCTCAGAGAACCCGCCGTTAAGACGCCCACCACACCGGCACCTTCCACCAGTGCCAATGAGATGCCGGCTAACCATAGGTCTCCGGTTTGCATTTTAATAAATGTCGGCAGAAAGGTAATTAATGCCGCATGCATAAAGCCGCGGGCGGTTAAAATGCCGACCAAGGGCAACATGATATGGTTGATTTCCGCCCAGGTGCCTTTCAAGGTAATCGGCTGCCGGCCGGTATGGATGGGCACATTCTTAACCTTGTTGAAAAGCCAGACCGATGAAACCAGACCGAAAACCATGATGGGGTAAAACCCTTCCAATCCCCATAAAGACACCGCCCCCACCACCACCAAGGGGCCCACAGTCCGGGAGAGCTCCCCGCCCACCATGAAAAAGGCCATGCCTCGCCCCGTATATCTACCGGACAATTTGGCCACCATGACCGGTGCCGGCACATGGAAGAGGGCCACACTGATACCGGTGATAAACAGCAAGAGCAGCAGTACGGCGTAATTCGGCGCCAGTCCAAGCAGGCACATCGGTATCGCCGTCATACTGGGTGCGATAATAATCAACCAACGCACGCTGAGCCGATCCGCCCATACACCGATAATCGGATTCAATAGCGCGGGGAGCTGCATTGCGGTAGAAAGCAGTCCGGCCCGTGTGAGTGACAGGGATAGTTTTTCGATAAGCAATGGCAACAAGGGGGAAAGAAAGCTGGAGTAAACATCATGGATAAAATGACAGAGCGAAATAAGCAGGACTCCGCCCATCCGGAAATGTCCCGGGCTGGATATTTTCTCAGCACTCGTTTCAGTGGTGCGGTCAGATTGCATGGTCGATCTTGCCGATAAAAATTCTTGACTTCACCTTGGCATTTTGACAAAAACCAACAAAAGCCAAGGCGGTCGAATTCGGCTTCCTTTGACGCCGCCTCAGGAAATCGGGGCGGCGAGTTTGTGATATGGTCATTATGTGTTATAAGGTGGCCAAAAAGAAAATTTGATGGATCCGGAGAGATGGCCGAGCCGGCTGAAGGCGCTCGCCTGCTAAGCGAGTAAGTGGTGAAAGCTGCTTCGAGGGTTCGAATCCCTCTCTCTCCGCCACAAGTTCAATAAAAGCCCGAAATGTCGGGCTTTTTTTATTGGACAAAATATCCCACCATTTTCCATAGGCCGCCATCTTCCAAGGCCATGGTAATGGTTTCGACGGCCATTCGTTTGTTTTAGTTCAATCATCACGAATTGGCTGCCGAATGTCAAGAAAAACATCATGGAATCAAACGATTACAGTTTAATGCCAGCAGGCGCCCAGGCGTGAAAAAAACAGAATCATTGCGCAGTGATGGACGATGATATATAGGACATGGCATTGATAAAGGAGGCTCAATCCATGATACGGTTTATGCGCTATGGGGTCATTCTGGGGCTGGTCCTGTGGCTCGGTATCACAAAGTTGGCGGTTGCCGATACCGGATCGGTGTTTGTCAGCATCTTACCCCAACGATACTTTGTAAAAAAAATCGGCGGTGAGCATGTAACGGTTCATGTGATGGTTCAACCGGGCGCCAATCCTGCTATTTATGAACCGAAGCCAAAGCAAATGGCAGCCTTATCCGGTTGTCGACTCTATTTTGCAATCGGGGTCCCTTTTGAATCGGTATGGCTCGATAAAATAGCCAACACCAACCCACGCATGACCATCATCCATACGGACAGCGGCATCAAAAAAATACCCATCCAAGCCAAAGATCATGATCATTCGCACCATCGGGTTCACGTGAAAACAGATGACCGCGAACTGCCGGACCCACACATCTGGCTCTCTCCGCCACTGGTCAAACATCAGGCCAAACATATTTACGAGGCGCTCGTGAAAATCGATCCGGTCCATCAGACGGCATATTCGGCGAACTACCATCATTTCGTTCAAGAAATCGATTTGCTGGATCAGGATCTTCGCCACCGCTTTGCAGAGCATCAGGATGCCGTGTTCATGGTATTTCATCCGTCCTGGGGATATTTCGCCAAAACTTATGGCCTGATTCAGCTTCCGATCGAAGTGGCTGGTAAAGCACCCAAACCAGCCCAGCTAAAGGAATTGATTCAAACGGCCTCAAACCGCGGCATCAAGGTAATTTTCGCACAACCGCAGTTTTCAATGAAAACCGCCCAAACCATTGC
>JAFDDL010000648.1 GCA_019310865.1 Deltaproteobacteria bacterium
CCGACGCTTGCGCCCGGACCCCCCTGAACCGATGACATCTCCACGATCCCCCGTATGGAAACGGATCCTGCACCCGATTGGTTTTTGGATCGAAACTCCACACCCGGCACGGATTCCACCAAATCGCTGAAATTCCGTGCGCCCATAAATTCCATTTCCTCTTGGGAAAAGGCGGTGATGGCCTGGGGGACGTCCTGAAGTCTGACTGACCGTTTGGTGGCGGTCACCACGGTGTCTTCAAGGATGTAATCATCGTAAGACTCGGACGCGGATGATTCCGCTTGTTCCCCTTCGGCCTCCTGGCAAACGGCGATGGCGCCGGTGCCGAGGATAAAAACCGCACTGAACAACAGCATGAGGTTAAAATGAAAAAATCGTGAAATGAGTTTGTGGTGCTTTTGGTGTGTTTGTCGCATGGGGCCTCCTTAGAAAAGTTGAAAAACTGGGTTATTGTCAACGTAACATGCCGATTTGAAATGTATTTTCTATATTTTGTTAAAAGAATCGTGATATCGTACTGTGTCTTACCTATCACTGTGTTTTTGAAAAAGCAACAAAAAAATCATATATTTTAAAAAAAGTTACAAAATATCATTTTTTTCTTGACTTCCTATGGTCCGTGCCCTTATATGATAGCCAGCTTACCAGTGAAATTTGGGTGACACATACTGCCCGGTTTTACCAATAAAAAGGAAACGACGATGACCCTATCAACAAAACAGTCCAGTGAACTCTTTGCCCGATCCCGCCAGGTCATGCCCAGCGGTTACACCCGGCACATGTGTGTCCAGAAACCCTATCCCCTCTATGCAGACCGGGCCGAGGGGGCCTGGATATGGGATGTGGACGGCAACAAACGAATTGATTACGTCAATAACTTTACGGCATCCATACACGGTCATAACCGCAAAGAGATCGTCGAGGTCATTCGGGACCAGGCCGGCCGGTTGATGTCAGCCATCATGCCCACCGAGTGGGAGGTCAAGCTGGCGGAGTTGTTATGCGATCGTCTCCCCAGCGTCGAGCGGGTGCGGTTTATGAATTCCGGCACCGAAGCGGTGATGATCGCCGTGAAAGCGGCCCGGGCCCATACCGGGCGACCCAAGATCGCCAAAATCGAGGGTGGTTACCATGGTCAGTTCGATCTCATCGAGGCCAGCTTTCAGCCCATGCCGGATAAATGGGGGCCTGCTGAGTCGCCGGTGGCGGTGGCGCATAACGCGGGAACCCCCCAGAGCCTGCTCAATGAGACGCTGGTCCTGCCCCTGAATGACATCGAAATAACCACGGCGTTGATTGAAAAACACGCGGACAACCTGTCCTGCGTTCTGATTGATCCATACCGCACACACCTGGGAAACATGGAGCCCCGGGTGGATTATCTGCAGGCATTGCGGGACCTGACCCGAAAACACGGCATTGTGCTGATCTTTGATGAGGTCATGTGTCTTCGGGTGGGATACAACGGCCGCCAGGGGCAGGTGGAGGTGGATCCGGATTTGACCGTCATGGGTAAAATCATCGGCGGCGGCCTGCCCATCGGGGCTGTTGGGGGGAGTCAGGAAGTCATGTCCGTATTTGAGGTCGACCAGGGAGATCCCCTGGTGAAGCATTCGGGTACCTATACAGCCAATCCCATGTCCATGGCCGCCGGATATGTGGGGATGTCGCTGCTGACGCCGGAGGCCTTTGACGACCTGAATGCACGGGGCGATCGGCTGCGGGCCGGGCTCCAGCAGGCCATCGAAGAAACCGGGTTTAAAGCATCTGCCGTCGGCCGGGGCGCCATGAACGGGGTATCCTTGTTTGATGAACTGCCGCAAAACTACCGCCACTTTATCAGCCTGTGCAAACCGCCCTTCATGGAACGCGCCATGCGAGTCCAGCAATTGCTGTCGGAAGAAGGCGTGCTGACCATGCGCGGAATGCTCATTAGTTCCACACCCATGACCGATGCGGATGTGCAATTCACTGTCGCGGCCGCCAAACGCGCCTTTTCTCGCATGGCAGCTGAAGAAGCCAAATAATACACCATCAGGGGCGTCGATATGAAAGGTAACACACTTAATTTCAAAGAGGTCGTTTCCTATTCCGGTGTTGCGCTGGCCATGGCCATCATGATGGATCCCATTCCGACCATCATGTTCCAGTTTTACGTCCAGCATACAGCCGTCACGCTGGCAGCCGTGGGGACGGTATTGTTTTTCTCCCGGTTTGTCGACGCCGTTACGGATCCGGCCATCGGATATTTTTCAGACAAAACGCGAACACCCATCGGTAAGCGAAAGCCCTGGATTATCGCAGGCGGTTTGCTGGGTGCGATGAGCGTATACTACTTTTTCAATCCATCTGCAGACAATGGCATTGTCTATTTTGCCATCTTTTGTAATATTTATTACCTGTGCCGCACCCTGGTGGCGATTCCCTTTGCCGCCTGGGGAAGTGAAATTACCCGCGATTATGATGAGCGGGCCAAAATCGGCGCCTGGTATGGCATTATTCTGTTGGGGGCGCAAGTGCTGTTTCTGGCCTTTCCGGTCATCGTGTCCTCGCCGCTGCTGCCCCTGTTTGACAGTGCCGAGTTGGGACCCGAGATGATTTCCCTGATCGGCTGGGTGGGCATCGTGTTTATTCCCCTTTCCATTGTACCAGCAGTTTTGCTGGCGCCACGGGGAGATGACCGCGATACCGGCGAAAAGGCAGGAACGGGCAAAATATCGCTGATCGACAACATCCGCGCCACGGCCCATAACAAGCCATTCTGGTTATTCTTTGTCGCCAAGGCATTTGGGATTGTGGGTGGTTTGATTTTTT
>JAFDDL010000649.1 GCA_019310865.1 Deltaproteobacteria bacterium
TGTCTCTTCCGACAATACCAGGATGCCCCGATCGGCCCCCATGGCAAGGGCGTTTCGAAGGGTTGATTCCGCCGTCGGTTTTCCCAGAGTGACCGCTACGATTTCGCACGTCGGATGATCTTTTTTAATGCGGACGGCCGCCTCAATGGCATTTTCATCATATGGGTTCATGATGAAGGTGATGTTTTCATCGATTCGAGAATCCGCCTGCACCCGGATGGCGGCGGCGGTATCCGGCACATGCTTGACACACACATAGATCTTCATGGGGCATCAACCGTTGACTGAAAAGCTGCTTTCATAATTGATTTCCCGTTTCCGGCTGAAGAACCCGACGTCCAGGGTTCGGGGCAGGTGCTGCAGTTTATACAGATACGGATTCTGGTCGTGATCGAGGCCTTTCTCACAGGCATCGATGAGCTCGGCCATCATATGCCCGACCGGGGGGGCATTCTTGTATTGGTTGCCGCTGGTTCCGATGGCCAGGTAAAATCCTTTCACGTCGGACTTGTCATAGATGGGAATCCAGTCATCGGAGCAATCGTACAGGTCGCAGACCCCTTTGGGCTGGTTGGGGATTTCAAGGGTCGGGATCCGTCTGGCCAGCCGATAGCACTGGGCTTTCCACTGCTCCTCGGTCAGCTGGTTATCCCGTCCATGCCCGCCCTTTCCGGCGTAGAATTCATCCGGATCCACCCATTCCTGTGGATCGCATTCCGGGTCCTCGCTGCCGACGAGGAACAGATTGCCGACTTCCGGGCGGTAGTAACATCCGACATCGGAATCGCTGATATGGTACCCGTCCTTGACATAATCATAGGATTTGGGAGACGGGCAGTACATGACCTCATGCCGCAGGGCCTTGGTCTTGATATTGCAACCTTCCCAGGCACCTTTGACCATCTGGGTGATTTTATACGAGTGCGGGCCGGCGGCATTGACAAGAATGGGCGCCTCAAAGCGGGTGCCGTCCTTCAAAGTCACCCCGGTCACCTGGTTGTCTTTGCCCTGGATGCCGACAACCTCTGCATTGAAAATGAATTTGGAGCCGTTGGCTTCCGCCGCCCGCATGATATTATGGGTCGACAATGCGGGATCGCTCATGTATCCGCCATCCGGACAGAAAAGACCGCCTTCCAGCATCCGGGTCGGTTCATTAAAAAAGCTGGTGTCTTCGGGTCGTCGCACCGGCCAGAATTCATGCAGATCGAACACGGGCACGGCATCAAGCACCTGTTCCGGTGACCAGATTTCATACTTCACGCCCACGGCATCGTAATGTTTCTTGACCTTTCGCCAATCGTGGCCCTGATTCTTGATGAGAAGCGACCCGGGGTTCATGAACTTGGCCAATCCTTTTTCATCCTGGACATTGCCAAGATAGCTTTCCCAGTTCAGCCAGTATTTGAATCCCTCATAGGCCAGGGCCACCCCGTCCTCAGTGGAATAGGAAGCCCGCACAATGGCGCACGAGTTGGCGGTGGAACCTTCACCCGCGTCGTGCACCTTGTCGATATTTAATGTCTTGTACCCTTTTTTTGCCAATTCATAAGCAATGGCGCATCCGAAAATACCGGAGCCGATAAGAATGGCATCATATTTTTCCGTCATGGTCGTCCCTCCATCAATTGTGTGTTATTTGAAACCACTTCATTTGTTATTGTGCAAAAAACGTTAATCTCTTTTGATAATCTTTTCGATCCAGCCGTTGAACCGGTCTTCACCGGCGGGTTTGAGGCCGAATTCGGCGCCCGCATCCATAATGGCATGCACCATATCCTTGGCATATCCTCGTGAGCAGGTCAGCAGAATACCGGCATGGTCCCCGGCGGTTTCCAGCACGACGATTTGGCACGGCACATGGGAAAAAGGCCCCTGGAACAGAAAAGGGGCGTCGACGTCCGGGCCGGCCAAATCGAGAGATGTCAGTTTTTCCGCAATGGCAAACACCTGTTTGCCGAACAGGGCAAGGAACACGGTGGCGTCCATGGTTTCCGTCAATCCCGGCAGTTCGGCAGCTGCGGGGGCTTCTTCCTGTATCTGCCAGAGCGCAGCCTGGGTGCGATTCATTCGGTTGATCAGCAACCCGTTTTCCAACGCGCATTGGCAGAACGTCTCCGGCACTTGGACTCCCCAGGGCGTCAGCGCCGATAGATTTCCATCCTGAAGATCCCACCGCTGCCGGTGGCATAGATCAACCAGGTACGGACCGTCGCCTTCGCCGTCATAGGCGAGGACAACGTTCCAATGATCGCGGTTTTCAATTTTCTCCGGTCTCGCATGAAACACTACCGGCGATTTTCGCATCATATTACTCATGGATTACCTCTATTTTGTACCCACCCAATTCTGGATGGGTACCAATTTATTTATCCCGGTCATACCCGGGAATTACATTCGAAGCCGTTCTCCCTCGGGATCATAAAACGGCATTGATACGACATGGGCATATTGAAGCTGACCGTTGCATTCATCTTCATAGATGGACAGCCGCGTCCCGTGGGCTGCCAGAGAAGATTTTACCAGCGCCACGCCCACTGCCTTTTTCAAACAATGGCTGTATCGGGCCACGCAGACATGCCCCTGAATCTTGTCATCCTCCAAATGATTATTTTCATATCAAATAGGCCCCTTCCTTCGATTCTATTCTCTCGACTGCCCTTTTTAGGTGGTGGTCCATTTTAACTGTAAGCTATCTCGGGGTTTTTAAAGTTTAATAATTCACCCATGCTCCACACATGATCAGTAATATTTGCAGACATGAATGGAGTTGTGGGCTGCCCATAGCGTTTGGTTAACGTTTTGTGAGACCTAATGAATGGAGTTGTGGGCTGCCCATAGCGTTTGGTTAACGTTTTGTGAGACCTACATAGATGGCAGTAGGCTAAAGTCAACGCAAGTTGACGTTCATGGTTTTTCTTGCTCTTTGAAAAACGAAAGCTCTTACGAACACATCGAGAATCCATGTGGCGAATGGTTCCATTATTTCGTTCCACATAAGCTGTATTTATCTTCTTACTTACCAAAGACTCAGCCAGAATGTTGGTAGTCTCCGTGGATTAGGAGGCCTGCCGGGACCTGGTTTTCGAGTCGGATAGACGATTCTTCCATAAACATGAAGGAGCGCTTTGGCATACTGATCCAATTGATCGGAAGAAAAAAGATCGGGGATACGTTTCGTAACCCGTTTTACATCTTCTATCAGTGATATGGCATAAGGAAGTGTCCGCTTGCCGATGTTGTACGCAAGGGTGATTTTGTTGGTAGCATCAAAGGCGATCCAGATCCATGCATCACCGAGGACCTTTTGCAGCTTTTCAACGGGATTCAGATTTTTCTCCTTCTTCCCGATGAAAGACCACATTTCATCCAGCTGGCACTCTGTAACTTCCACATTCTTGAGAAAACTGTCGTTGATTTTCATAGCATGGTCACCGGCTTTGGCCAGAACAAGGAGAACGGTCTTTTTATCAACGTTTTGAATGCGAGCAGTAGCAGCTATGCCCACTCCTTCGGCAAGGGATCTGGCGATGGTCTCGAAGGCATCTTCTGAGAGGTGACAACGATGAAAAGCTGTACAATGGCGGGGAGAAGTTCTCGCTTGACCTAAAGATAACGAGTACAGGGCGTTCTCAGGATCTATGAACAATCCAGCCACACCATGAGATTTCATTGTGCTAACAATTTTCTCATTCATTTTGAAACGCCGGTCCATGGACGTCCTTCGACTCTTTTCGTAAAGGAACTGGGATGTGTCGTTATCTTCAGTGAAAGACATGTGTTTGCATTCTTTAGGATCAACCGTGACGGTTAACTGGAGCTGCCCCTTTTTTTTGATAATCCAAGGTTCTCTACGATTCTTTCGACGGTTCGACGTGAGCAATCCACCTTGTAAAGTTCTTGAATCTCTTGACGAAGTCTTTCTCCTGAGAGTCCGGTTTGTTCCATTTTTCTGTGAACGATAAAGTTGACGATCTCTTGGTTCAGTGCGATGATCGGACGTCGTCCCATGGTTGATCCCAACAAAGCAACATATCCTCTTGCCATAAAATCCCGTTCGAGTTTGTAAAAGTACTCTCGTGAGAACCCGAATAATTTACATGC
>JAFDDL010000650.1 GCA_019310865.1 Deltaproteobacteria bacterium
CCCGTGCTCAATCATCCCTCGGATCATATAAGTGGAATCGCCGGCCGCTCCGCCGGCCATACAGTCGAAAGACTCCGAAAGCAGGATGGGAAACTCGGTGGCATTGGCCAGGATCTCAAAGGCGTCTTCCAGCCGTGTGTGTTTCGGCGCCAGATCGTGGCGCAGATCAAACACCCGCCGGCCGATCTGTTCGGCAAGTTCGGCGCCCTTCTCCGGCTGATTGTCGGTGACCACCAGCACCTTGTTACCGACATCCGGAAAATCGGTCCATTGGAAGCTGTGGCCGATGGAGACGGACAGCACACCGTCCTTACCCTCCATCTTCTTTATATCGTCCACAAGGGTCCGGCCCGGTTCCTGGTAAGTGTCGATGGGGCAGATCATGCGCGGATCGTACATCGCCATATGGGGTTTGATCTTGCCCTCGGCCATGTCGAGTGTGAAATCCATGGTCTCTTCCGCCCGGTCAAGCATGTCGGTATGGGGCCATTCCTTAAAAATGACGATAATGTCAGCGGCGTCAACCATGGTATCGGTCAGGTGACAATGGGAATCGAGTTCGACGCCAATGGGTATGTCGGCGCCGAGCAGATCGCGCGCCGCTTTGAGAAAATCACCCTCGGTATCCGGGTAACCGTCCGTGTACATGGCGCCGTGCAGGGCAAGCACCAGTGCATCCATGGGCATGGCGTCTTTGATGGCTTTCAGCAGGTCGGCCTTTATGGTTTCATATGCCGATCGGACCACGGTACCCGCTGGTGAGGCAAAATAGCTCGGCCCATGCTGAACATCCCATCCGTGCGCCTCGGCCATTTTGCGGAATGCTTTAAAATAATCACCCAGCACGCTTTCCTCGCCGATGCCGTAAACAAAATCTTCCAGGGTCGTCGGGATCGGACAGAAGGTATTGGTCTCTGTTGCCATCAAGGCGGTAAACACTTTCATTCTAGCCTCCAATTTTATGTATTGTGTCAGGCTCCAAGGGCTCCGGTGGGTTTGTTCTTGCTTTTTCCAGCCGGGATTGTGAACTAAGCTATTGAACTAAGCTGTCAATAATATAAACGCAGCCAAAAAAAATTGATCCACCATTTTTTCACAATACCCGAGGGTCGGTGGAGATTACCCCTGTTTTCCGTGTTTATGTTAATAGATAGTATATTAACTAGTTACATCATCCGGCGGGGGTTCTGTAGATTTTTCGGTGGATGATTTCATTTCTATTGCGTTTCTTTAATTATTGGGTCGTTTTAGTAAAAGTAAGATTGATATCTACTATTTTAAAGAAGGGAGTGTTCAATGTCCCCGGTCATCAAAACCGATCGCGTCCCCACCCTCGGGCTGATTGCCTTTGCCCTACCGGCCTTCATATCCTCCTTGATGAAGGGCCCCACAGCCTCAATCCTGCCGACCATCTATGCCAAGTATCATGGGATCGATCTGGCGGCGATCGGTACGATTTTGATGGTTACACGCATGCTGGATGCCGTGACGGATCCTGCCATCGGCTATCTGTCGGACCGCACGGAATCTCCCATCGGCAGACGAAAACCCTGGATCATCGCCGGTTACGCTCTGACGCTTTTGGTAATTTATTTTCTGTTCATCCCGCCTGAAAAAATTACGGCATTTTTCTTCCTGTTCTGGTTCGCCATACTCTACCTTGCCTGGACCATGGCCGAAATCCCCTACATGGCCTGGCAGGCGGAATTGTCCCACGACTACAAGCAGCGCACTCGCATTGTCACCTATCGCACCGTCATGTTTACCTTGGGCGGTATGGCTTTTGCCGCATTCCCCCTGCTGCCCATCTTTGAAACCAGTGAATTTACGCCCGCAGTGTTACGCATACTGGCATACGCTATATTGATTGGTCTGCCCATCACGGTATTTATCGCAGTGGCCTTCGCACCCGAGGGTAAACGTGTTGCCAGACGCAAGACCCAATCGTTTTTTGTGATGGTGAAAGCGATCCCAAAAAACAAGCCCATGCTAAGCTTTGTCGCCATCCAGATTCTGTTTGGTCTGGCGGCCGGCATGCAGTCATCGGTATTGTTCCTGTGGATCGACACCTATCTGCTGATCGGTGATAAATTCGCCCTGGCATTGGTGATCGTCAACATTGTCAGTCTGGGTGGCCTGCCCCTCTGGCTCAAGATTATCAACTGGATCGGTAAGCACCGCGCCTGGCTGGTTCTGCAGATCGGATACATCATAGTCCTGCCGTTTTTCGCCTTCCTCGAACCGGGGCCCCAGTCCTTTATCCCCTTCATGGTTCTGTACATCACAATCGCCATTGTCATCATTGGCGGCGACATCATGCCAAATGCCATCATTGGTGACATTATCGATTACGATACGCTGAAATCAGGGCAAAACCGAGCCGGACAATATTCGTCTATTCTGACACTGATTATGAAAGCCAATGCAGCCGTGGGCGTAGGTCTCGGCTTCTTCATTGTCGGAAAAATGGGCTATGACGCCACCGCAACGACTCACAGTGCCGGTGCAGCAGCCGGTCTGCTGACATCGCTGATCTGGGCGCCGCTGATCCTGACGACAATCGCCACCTTTTTCGTTTGGCGCTTCCCGCTCAACGAACGCAAACAGTCCATCATCAAACGTCGCATCGAATCGCTGGCCGCAAGGGCTGCACTGAGCCTCGAACAGGAAGAGTAAGTCGAGTGTGTTTGTTCAAGTTTTGGGTTTCCAGCCGGGGCCACGAATAAACCGACCGGGTGTCGCACCCGTATGTGACCCTGACTTGAGCACCTGAACACCATTGACCAGCACATGGGTCATGCCGGTTGCATAC
>JAFDDL010000651.1 GCA_019310865.1 Deltaproteobacteria bacterium
AAGCAAGCATGAATAGCATCTAAAGAGATGTTATGCTCGGTTATGCACCTCCAGTGGCGCATTTAAAACCGGACAGTTCATGTGCTACAAGGCTGGACAATTTATTTGTTCTTAACAAACCACCATTTTTTTCTTGACTTATTTGTAGGACAGTAGTACGGTCGACATTGAGGCAAAAAGTCGAATGAAAGGCCGGGCAAGGAATAAAAATGAGTATTTCTAATAAGATTGAAGCGATTCTGGAGAATTCTTCGTGGATATGAAAAATGGGCAAACAACACCGAACGCTGCACTGCTATGCGGATTGGCAATCAACACGGATCCGGCTGCGGCACCTGCATCAAAGTCTGTCCTTGGAACAAACCGTATACGCCCTTTCACAGAACCATCAATTGGATCATGCGCAAATTGCCAGCTGCTCGAAGACTGGGGATCATGATGAATTGGTTAAGGCAAGCCGAACTATCAGCATAAATGGTGGTTTGATCTCGAGCTGGTTAACGGAGTGCTTCCGACGCCACGAAAATTGAATCCCAGGAGCATAAAATTTGATGATCTCAGAAACAATAAAACATTATGAAAAATCTTGGATTTTAATAAAAAGATGCTCGATATAGTTGTCACCGAGTCTCGAAATCCATGTGTGAAGGAACAATTAACGTCTATTAAAAATTGGAGAAAAATAATGGACAAACCAGACAAAAAAAAAGGTTCTATATTTAACCGTCGCCAGTTTTTAAAGGTTGGAGGGCTTGCTGCCTTTTCGGCCCAAGCCGGCGGGCTAATAGCAGCCGGTAAAATTGCCGGTAGTGATCAAAGCACGCACTCCGGTTGGGAATCTTCCAACCCCAAGACGCAGTTTTTTAACCGTAAGCCTTTTGAGTTTACAGGTCCCGCTTTCAAACCGGTCGATAAGGTCATTAGACCCAGCTACATGACCGATTTTGTGTTCAAGCGGATTTTTCTGCTCAAGAAGGCCTTTAAAAATAATCCCTCCTGGAAGTTGAGCGATCCCATAGAAAAACTGGGGCTTCTTCCACCGCTGGTTAAATTTTATAAAACGTTTCCGGAGAGATTGGAATGGGATTACCGTACATTCAAAGAGACCATTCCACAAAATATGAAGGACATGGAGAAATACGGCAATTACTATAAACTGGCGGATGCCTACTCGCAGGGGTTTGAAAACCATTCCGCTTCCCTGCCGCGCCCCCAAAAACCACCCGAGGAATCTGACTTTGAGGTCTCCTATTTTGCTGGTATGGGCTATAAAAAGCGAAGGATTGGAAAACCTGTTCCTTTTAAAAGTCCTGAGCTGGCGGCAAAATATATCAAAGAAATCGCCCATCGGTATGGTGCCACGTTGGTGGGTATCACCAAAACCAATCCTGACTTCCTCTATGCCGAAGATTGGCGAGGTTGTCCCAAAGACTATGACTTTTCCAAACTTCCAACACACTGGGAATATTCTATTGTCATAGGTGTGCCCATGGAGTGGGATATTCTCCAGGCCAGCCCTCATTTCTCAACCAGTTTTGATGCATATGACCGTATCTCAACGACAGCGGTTCGCCTGGAGGGGGCACTCAAAAACCTCGGGTACCCGGCTCGAACCCATTCCCCTATGACGGAATATGATTTGATCGTTCCCCCCATTGCCATTGATGCGGGTCTGGGAGAATTAGCCCGAACCGGGTACGCCATTACACCCGAACTTGGCGGTAACTGCCGGATGGCGGTGGTAACCACCAGTCTACCCATGGCAACGGACAAGCCGATCAAATTCGGTGTGGAGCAGTTTTGCAGTAAGTGTAAGATTTGCGCGGATTCTTGTCCCTCCGGCGCTATTTCCAAGGCCGATAGCTATGACGGGATGGTCATACGCGGTTATGAACACTGGTACATCAACAATGGCGCCTGCTACAATTTCTGGCGTGAGGCCCTGGGCCCCATAGGGTGCCGTTTATGTATTGCCGTTTGTCCATTCAGTCGGAAGAATAACTTCATACACAAAATGGCGAAAGATATTGATTCACGCGATCCCACCGGGATTGCCAACAGTGCATTGATCTGGATGCAGAAAAACTTTTTCGAATACCCCGATGCAGTTGAATATCGTCGCAAACCACTGGGGCGCTTTGCCACCTTTCGACCTGCGCCTGAATTTTTTAATGCTGAGAACTACCTGAATATAAAAATTGTCGATCCGTCAAAGGGAGGTTGATATGTTTATTAACGGAAATATTTTTTGGTTTCTTATGGGAGTCCTGTTGATTCCGGTTGCGGCCGCTTTCAAGATGGACGCCGAAAAGCGCGGATGGACCATAACCTGGTGGAAAGGGCTTATAGTACTTGCCTGGTATGCAATACTCTGTGTAACCCTTTACAGCGGCGGCATATTAATGGGGGAAAACGAAATTGGCGCCGGCATCAAACTTCTTTTGGCCGGTCATATATTTCTATTTATTACGGGAGTGCCTCTATGGCGTTTGTTATCTAGTGTCCATCCATAAAACACAACTTTGGGCGGCCGCCGGGAAGCAAAATTTGACTCCCGGGCTCCAAATCAAAGTAAACTGAGGCTCTACAAACTCTAATTACTTCGATTTAGCCCCAAAAGGCATTTTAAGGACGCATTTATGCTACCGATTAAGGTTGAGACCGGTTCCAGAGCCGTCAGGCAGCTTGCTTGGCTCTGGCAAGGGTCAGTAAATTCGCTGCGACGATCGATGACCAGACATATAATTTAAATGCCTGCCATCCTTTCCAGTTGCAGCGTGTGAGGCCAAAACAGCGCTTTAACCAGGAT
>JAFDDL010000652.1 GCA_019310865.1 Deltaproteobacteria bacterium
AAAAACGGTCATGGAAAAACGCTGAAATGGTGCGCTGGAGCGGCCGTACCAGGCATCGTTGGTGATATTGATCAATAGATTCGCCTGGTTTTCCACCATTTTTCGAGAAAGCTTCGGAAAGACCATTTCATAGCAGATCTGAATACCGAGCCGATGCCCGTCCCATTCGAGTGTCTCACCTTCCTTGCCGGGGCTGAAATCCCCAACCGCTTCTACGATCTTTCCCACGAAGGGAAGCCATTTGCCGTATGGTACATATTCTCCGAAGGGCACCAGGTGTGCCTTGCTGTACTTGCCTGCCGATTGACCGTCCGGATTCATCAGATAGGCGCTGTTATAATAGACGGTTTCCCCATCGGTTTCTTGAAATGACGGGCTGCCGATCAGGAAATGTGCGTCCCTGGAGCGAATTACCTGCTGAATGATTCCCGTAAACGGTTTTTCCTGTAAAAAATAAAACGGTGTTGCTGTTTCCGGCCACACGATCAGGTCGGCTGCCTTCAATTTTGCAGCTCGGGAAAGATCAATGTATTTTTGGACCGTTGCCACCCTGAACGCCGGATCCCATTTATCAGACTGGCGAATATTGCCCTGAATCACCGCAATCCGGGCTGATTCGGTCTGTGCCGGTTTCCGATCCAGGACGCCCATCTGCCGGATACCGTAAACAAGCACTGTGGCCATAACCAGCGAGAAGCAGAGGCAGGCGCCCACAACGTGGCGCCGAGCGATATCACGTCCGTGCCAGTCTTCCCCGGCTAAATGCAGCCATGCCAATAGCAGACAACCATTGGCCAATGCAACCAAACCGGACACACCGTATACGCCGAATATATCTGAAATTTGAATGATTTGCAACGCTTCGTACTGGGAATGACCCAGCAGCGCCCAGGGAAATCCCGTAAAGAGTTTTGCCCGAAGATACTCCACGGCCACCCATACAACCGGCAGCAACCACAGGCACTGCCCGGGATTTCTGATCAGCCGGCCAACCGTCACCGAAAACAGGGCGATATAGAGCGCCAGGTAGAATGAAAACAGAAACAAAATCGGTATGGATAGAAACCACGACATTCCGCCATAGGTGTTCATGGTCCCGGCAAGCCAATAAAGCAGGGTCAGATAATGAACGAGACCCGTCAGCAGGCCAAGGCGAAACGTGTCACGTGGCGTTTGATTCCGAATCGATGCCAGCAGCGGCACCATCGCAAACCAGGCAAGCCAGCCTGCGCCGAATTTCGGGAATGCCCCGGTCAGCAGCAATCCGCTGAGCGCTGCATAGTATAACTGCTGTCTGGTCAGTTGCATGGTTTCCGCATAAAAAAACCCACACGTTTGCGCAGGTTTTTATTATAGTGTCCATTCAGAAATCGAAAAAATTAGCCATTTATGGATGGACATTTTAGCTTTTCCGTTTTATCCGCGATACAGGATACATTTGATCTCAACGCTAGCGCTTTTCGGCAATCCGCTGACCTCAATGACAGCCCGGGCCGGCTTGTGGTCCCCGAAAAAAGCCGAGTAGATTTCGTTGAATTTGGAAAAATTGCTCATGTTGCTCAAATAGACATCAACCGACACGACCTGTGACACCGTGCATCCGGCAGACAGGATGATCTGGCCGACGTTTTCCAGTGATCGTTTGGCCTGCAGTTCAAAATCAGGGTCAAAGAGATCACCGGTTTGGGGATCCAGGCCGAGTTGACCGCTGATGAACAAAAGCGGGCCTGCACCAATGGCCTGGGAATAGGGTCCGATGGCGGCGGGTGCCAGATCTGTTTGAATAACCTCAAATTCCATTAGATACCTCCTGTTTTCGGGTAAATAACTTGGATTAAATCACCAATCATACAGCACCTCCCAATGCTCTGCAAAGGGTGTTGATGTCTGGCTGTAACGGCATTTGATCGTCTTGCCGGTGCCGGGTGCCCTGTCCGGGTCCTCAAGCCACAGACGTAGTTCGATGCTTGGTAGCAGATTCGGATCGGTTAGCCAAGACTCTTTTTCTTGTATCACCTTCCAGACGATTCCAGACCGTTTGTTTCGCACCCGCTCTCCCACCCGGGGGAGTGCCAGGTTGGCCCGTAATTCCTTGAAACGATAGGAAGAACGCCGACCGTGATCGAGGATTTTTTCCCCCATTCGGGAAATCCCGACAGCCCCCAGGGGGGCGCTGACGAGAATCGACAGGACCGCCACCGCCAGAATAACTTCACCGCCCGCCACCCCGGCCGCCAGGGGAACGGCACCGATGGCTGCCTGAACGGTCGCTTTGGGCACATAGGCCACGATGCAAAATAGTTTTTCGGCGGCTGTCAGACCAGCCCCAGTGAGCGATAGCCAGGTACCAAGAGATCGGCACACCAATCCGGCAAGTATGACCACCATACCTGCAAGACCTGCCTGCCAGGCCACCGATATGTTTACCTGGGCGCCTACCAGAACAAAGAGGATCAGTTCGGCGAACACCCATAAATGTTTCAGCTTGCGTGAAATCAAATGCGCGATGGGTTCTGATTTTTCCAGAATGATGGCCCCGATGGTCATGACACCGAGCAGGCCGGCAACCGGAACCAGGTGGGCAACGCGTTTTTCCATCCAGGTCAGCAAGATTGCCACACCCAGCACAACCAGGGTTCGCTTGGGCGGTCGCCAGTCATATTTTGTGAAGAGTCGGTAGAGAATCAGTCCTGGGATCACGCCGGAAACGATACCGAGCACCACGGAAACCGGTATGTGAGCCAGCTGACCCCAGTTTGCACCGGCACCGCTGGTGTGCATCCCCAGGCAGATGGAAAACAGC
>JAFDDL010000653.1 GCA_019310865.1 Deltaproteobacteria bacterium
GCCGTACATACTGAACATGTTGTAGACACCCTGCTCGGGCACCGCGGCCTTGAACCGATCGCTGTGGCCGATGAGCCAGGCGCTCAAGTGCCCGCCCCCGGAGACGCCGGTGACGCCGATCCGGTCCGGGTGAGCGATGCCCCGTTTAACCAGTTCATCGAGGAAGGCGTGAAAATCCACATCCTCGGGCTTGCCCCAGCAGCCGATGATGGAGCGAGAAAAGGCATCACCGTAGCCGGTGGAACCTCGCGGATTGGCGAAGGCCAAGGCATAGCCGGCGCCCACCAGCTCCTGAAAATCTTCGTTGTAGCTCCATCCGAAGCCCGAGTGGGGGCCGCCATGGATGTACAGTACCGTTTTGTAAGGTGGCCGGACGTGGCGGGGCTTGAGCACCCAGCCTTCGATTTCCACACCCGGAGCGCTGGTCACCGTGAGATGCTCGATGCTGGGCCAGCGGACCGCTGCCTGCCATTTGGCATTTAGCTGGGTCAGTGCGCGCTCTTCGCCGGTTTCGAGGTCGGCCAGAAAGAGCTCGGAAGGCGTATTGATGTTCTGGGCGGTGAACAGCAGCTTGTTCCCTCTGCTGTCCAGGGGTTTGCAGATTCGCTGGCCGGCGATGACCGGCTCGCAGGATTCGCGTCCGGTAAGGGCGATTCGGTAGACAGCGACTTCACCGCCGTACGTGACCGGAGCCAGTACGGCCTTGCCGTCGGTAGTGAGATTCGGCCTGACTGGTCCCTGGAAGGCGGGGCTGTTGATCTGGATCCAGCTACCAACGGGCAGGTCCAGCTTTGCGCTTCGGCTGTGCGGCTTACCGCCGGCGCGGTCAACGAGCCACAGCTGCGACTGGCGCGAAAAGACTGATCCGGGTGAGGAGTCGAAGCCGAGCTTTCCGCCGTCGGCGGTCCAGAACAAGAACATGGACTTTCTCATGCTGGCGATTGTTTCGCACTTGCCTTTGGGGTTCACGACGCAAAGCTCAGTGGCCGAAAAATCGCTTTGGGACGCCTTGGCGCCGAGGGTAAAGGCCAGCTCGCTGCTGTCGGGTGACCAGGCCATTACCATGATCAGACCTTCGTGTTTCGTCAGTGCACGCGGTTTTCCGCCCTTGGCCGATATCAGATAGACCGCTTGTTCGACGTCCTGAATGTAACCCGACACCATTCCGGATTTATTGTAAACATCGTCTAAACGGTACATGAGCCGGTTGATGCGAACATGATCATTTGAGCCCGGCGGCTTGGGTGGCGCCTGAATGGCGGTGAAGGCGATCCATTTTCCGTCCGGCGACAGGGTAAAGGCCGTCACGCCCTGAGGTAGGGAAGTGATCGCTTCCGCCTCACCGCCGTTCATGGGCAGGCGATAAATCTGCATCACCGGCCCCTCAGGGCCACGTGCCGACATAAACAGCACCGATGAGCCGTCCGGGGAGAACACCGGTGAGGCGGCGTCACTTCCCTGGGCTGTCAGGCGCTTGGTCTTGCAGGATGCCACATCCACCTGCCACAGGGAGTTGATCTGACGTTCCATTTTCCCGGCGCCCACGGTTTCGGAAAGGTGGTAAACTGCTACGTCTCCGGCGGGCGAGAGCGCAGCGTCAATCACGTGCTTTGATTTGAATACATCGTTTTGCTGCAGCGGTTTTAACTTCACAGATTTCTTTTTCTTTGGCATAATCGTACCTTCTCCTTGACTGCTGCGATATTTCAGCCATTTTAACGGATTGCAGCAATTACCCGCTATGCTTACTGCATCTCCATGTTTTTCTTTGCCCGCTGTGTTCGCATCTCGATCCGGCGGCGGATGATGGTGTGTCGGCGCTCGTCTATGGGAAAGAACCACATGATTACCGATGAGATAAAATAACAAACAGCAGGTAGTATGATCATGGCGGTCCACATGCCGATTGTGGATGTCCGGTCATGAATGGTTGCAGCTGTATCGTAACCAAATATATCCACCAGATAGAACGCAAATCCGGCGCCGATTCCAAAACTGACCTTGGTGACCAGTAAATACACTGCATTATATTGACCGGCCCGGTTGCGGCCGGATTTAAGGAGATCGTAGTCGACGATGTCCCCCACGATTGCCGGAGAAATGATCATAATCGCGCTATACATTGACATCATGCAGATCCATATCGCCATGAAGGCGGGAAAAACGGATGGACCGGGTTCCAAGGTAATTAATCCAAGGGTAAAAACACCGGACAGAACACGCCCGCCTGCAAAGGCACGGTGCTTGCCGAATTTATTAATCAATCGCAACCAGACAGGTATGGAAAGCATTGGTACCGCCGACATGACAAACATTATTTCCGGAAATCTGTTGCCGATGCCAAGAAAGGTGTCAAAATAGAGAAAGACCAAACCGACCTGCATGCCGGCGCCAAGTCCCGTTAACAAGTAAGAAGCGGTAAAAATCATGAACGGTTTGTTCCGGATAAGATCCCGCAGCACTATCCAAATCGTTCCTTCTGTCTTGACAGCCACCGGTTTGCCCCGGGGAGCGAAGGCCGCGGCTATCAAACAAAAAGCCGGCAGCGAGACAGCGAGCACTAAAGCCAGAAATTTCATCACCGCCGGTGTCATTTCATGGGTATCGAACATAGGCAACATTGGAGAGGCAGCAAACAATAAACCCCCGGCGCTATAGAAGGCCGTTCGGAAGCCCGAAACTTTGGACCGGGTTTGATAATCCCTTGTTATTTCAGACTGCCAGGCCAAATAGGGTATCTCTGCTATGGTCAGAAAGAGATACAGCATCAGGAACCAACATAGGAAATACAAGGGTTGAAC
>JAFDDL010000654.1 GCA_019310865.1 Deltaproteobacteria bacterium
TCTTCCTTGATGTTTTCATGAACCTGACATTCCTGTGTTGCAACGAAGCGACTGGCCATCATCACACCCTCGGCACCCAGATTCAAAGCCGCCGCCATACTTCGCCCATCGGCAATCCCGCCGCAGGTTACCACCGGAACGTTCACCGCATCCACAATGCTGGGCGTCAATACCATGGTGGTCACATCATCGGCCAACGGGTGGCCGCCTTCCTCCCAACCGGCAGCATAGATTCCATCGTATCCGACTTTTTCGGCATGAACGGCATGTGCTACCGATCCGACCTTTTGAAAGATCTTGACATCGGCCTTTTTCAACATCTCAATACTCTCCATTCCCAATGCGCGATCCAGGGGAGAGCCCGAAATTTCAACGCCGGCCACTTTTTCATCAGCACAGACTTTGACGTACATGCCATGATGTTCAGCGGTAACCCGCATGGAAGGATGAATAGAGATGTTCACCATGAACGGTTTGTCAGTTAACGCCCGGGTTTCCCGAATGGCGGCTCGAAACGTTTCCTCGTTTTCATATATTGCGGCAGTGACATTACCCAGTCCACCGGCGTTGGAGATGGCGGCGCACAGCGGTGGCTTGCAAAGCCACATCATTGCGCCACAGATCACCGGATGCTCTACACCCATCATTTCCGTTATTTTTGTCTTTATCATTTTTTTCTCCTATTTCGAATGGTCAAGATTGATTGAAGGGGACAGATCTTTGTAAACGGGCTCGCGTTTTTCTCCCTTGGCTGCAAAGGTCTCCATCACTTCGGTAAAATCCGCCATGCCGCTTTGCCACACGGCGACGTAGTTCAGGCTGTCAGCCACACTGTGGTCCCGGGTGTAATTGATGATCTCTTTGGATCCGCATACGGCCATTGGTGAGCGCTTGGCGATTTCCCGAGCGATTCCCATCACGCCTTCCATCATGGCCTCATGGGTATCGTAGACTTGATTGACCAGGCCGATTTTTTCCGCTTCATCGGCAAACATGCGACGGCCCGTGTATGCCAGCTCCCGCATCTTTCCGGATGGTATCAAATGTGGCAATCTCTGCAGCGTTCCCACATCGGCTGTAATGGCAATGTTGATTTCCTGTATGCAAAAAAACGCGTCTGCCGTGCAAAAGCGCATATCGCAGGCGCTGGTCATATCGACCCCGCCGCCGATACAACCGCCCTGTACGGCGGCAATCACCGGTATCCGCATTTTCTCGATCATATTGAAACCCTGCTGCCAGGCACGAATCACTTCGCGTGTTCGCTCCCGCTGCTGGGGTGCGTTCGCCGTGGCAAGGCCTTGCAAGCCACTAAAGACGCTGAGTTCCATTCCGGCTGTAAAATGCTTCCCGGTGGATGAAATCACCAGCACTCGTGCGGCTGCCTGATCATCAAGTTCTTTTAATGCGATGGGCAATTCGTTAAAAAAAGCCAGGTTCATCATATTCATCTCATCGGGTCGGTTTAAGCGAAGATGTGCGATATGATCCTGAATCTCGATTTCAAAACATGCATAGGACATGTGTACCTCCTGAAAGGTTTATATGGTTAAAGCCTATTTTTAATGAACCGTTATAACAATATTTCCAAATCCTGCAACGGATACGACACACAGGAATGAATGTACCCGTATTTTGTGTCTGATTTTCGTACTGGTGTACCTTCCGGCTGAAATACTTTCCCGGAGACCAGTTTGATCCGACACTGACTACACTCTCCCGCACGGCAGATCGATGGGACAACGATACCATTATCTTCCAGCGCTACCAGGAGGGACTGGCCGGCATGGGATTCAAAAGATTTTGAACCGTTGACCCGCAGCGTAAATCGGTCTTGCTCTTTGACTTCCGGTGGCCACCCTCGATATTGAGAAATATTGATCGGTGTGCCAAACATCTCCCGTTTGATTTTCCGCTGGTTTATTCCCAGTTTATGCAGCTCAGGCAGGCAAAAATTGTACATCGCCTGGGGACCGCAAATAAAGAAGCTTTTCCCCGACATGCCCCCGAGGGTTTCTTTAATCGCTTCAGCGGTAATATAACCCGTTTGGCCCTGATAATCGGGGCCTGGTGCTTCAATCACGGGGTGGTAGTTAAACGTGGAAAGCTGTTTGGACAGCCTCGTCAACTCCTGGTGAAAAATGACGTCATGAAGAGACGGATTGCCGTAAAACAGGTGAATCGTACGCTGCAAACCCCTGTCCGCGATTTCCCGGATCATACTCATAAATGGCGTAATTCCGCATCCGCCTGCCAGGCAAACCAGTTCATCGCCATGAAGAATCGGGTGATAATGAAAGGTTCCCTGGGGGCCTGAACTTTCAAGGAGATCACCGACTCGAACCTGATCCATTAAAAAGTTGGAGACCCGGCCATTTTCCACCCGGCGCACCGTAATATCGTAGTAACCGGTTTGGTTGGGCGGGGAAGAAATACTGTAGGCGCGACCGGTTCGGACGTTGTCCACCTCCACGGATATTGAAAGGTATTGGCCCGCCTGAAAGGGCGGCAGATACCCGTTGACAGACGTCAGACGAAAGGTTTTGGTTGAAAAGGTTTCTTCGATAATTTGACTGACCTGAAGCTGAATCTGAGTTGGATGCAGTCGGGCGATACATTCGGCGACCTGACCTTTGTTCAGGGAAAAATCATCGCCAAATTTTCTCGATATATCCACTTCTTGCTTGATTTTGTCATATCCTTCAAACTGCTGCAGAATTTCTTGTCTCATTTGATTTCTCCCGTTAGACGTCCATGGCTTTTAATATCTTTCTGGCCGTTTTGACTCCGGATTCT
>JAFDDL010000655.1 GCA_019310865.1 Deltaproteobacteria bacterium
GCAGTTGATCATGATGGCTTCGATGCCCAGGGATTTGAGCGCCAGAATGCCGTGGACACAGCAGTAGTCGAATTCGATACCCTGGCCGATTCGATTCGGGCCGCCGCCTAGAATAATGACTTTTTTATTTTCAGAAGGAATCGATTCATTCTCCTCATCATAGGTGGAGTAAAAGTACGGGGTGAACGATTCGAATTCCGCAGCGCAGGTGTCCACGATCTTGTAAGACGGGCGGATGTCTGCCGCCAGGCGAATTTGCCGGATTTCTAGTTCCGATTTGTCCAGTATCAACCCAAGATGCCGGTCCGAAAATCCGTGACGTTTTGCCTGTCGGAGTGTGTCCGGCTGCAGAGATTGCTTCTCTTTGTATTCTTCTGCCAGTTTGGTTTCAAATTCGTAGATCTGAAATAGATGAGCGAGAAACCAGATGTCGATGCCGCTGATCCGGGAGATCTCTTCAGGTGTCATGCCGAGGGTAAACGCCTTCCATATTTTGAGCAGCCGATCCGGTGTGCCCAGACGAAGATCATCGGTTAATGCTTCTCGGTTCAATTCTGCATAGGTGGCGTTTCCATTGGCATGGAAGCCGGACCATCCGTTTTCCAGTGAGCGCAGGGTCTTGTTGAGTGCCTCCTTGAAGGTTCGTCCAATTCCCATGGCCTCGCCCACCGATTTCATCTGGGTTGTGAGCAGCGGTGCGTTTCCCGGAAATTTTTCAAAATCCCATCTGGGGATTTTTACCACGACATAGTCAATGGCAGGTTCGAAGCAGGCCGGCGTTTTGCGCGTAATGTCGTTGGGAATTTCGTCGAGCCGATAGCCGATGGCCAGTTTGGCTGCAATTTTTGCAATGGGGAAACCGGTTGCTTTGGAGGCCAGGGCGGAGCTTCTCGATACCCGCGGGTTCATTTCGATGACAACCATATCGCCGTTTTCCGGGTTTACGGCGAATTGGATGTTGGCCCCGCCGGTCTCTACGCCGACCCGGGCAACGATTTTTTTGGCGGCATCGCGCATCACCTGGTATTCCACATCGGTCAATGTTTGGGCCGGCGCGACGGTGACGCTGTCGCCCGTGTGAATGCCCATGGGATCCAGGTTTTCAATGGAGCACACGACCACGAAGTTGTCGGCGCCGTCGCGCATGATCTCCAGTTCGTACTCTTTCCAGCCGATCACCGACTCCTCGATTAAAATTTCCGAAACCGGACTGGCATGCAGGCCCCACTGGGCGGCCTGGGTAAACTCTTCACGGTTGTATACGATGCTGCCACCGATGCCGCCCAGGGTGAACGCGGGGCGGATAATCATGGGGAAACCGATTTCCTCCCGGATGGCTTCCGCTTCGGCAAGGGTGTGTACGCAACTGCCGCCGGGCACCTCTAATCCGATTTCCAGCATGGCATTTCGAAACAGCTCCCGGTCCTCTGCCACCTGAATGGTGTCGAGTTTGGCGCCGATGAGCTCGACACCGAATTTGTCCAGAACACCGCTTTCGGCCAGCTCCACGGCCAGGTTGAGGCTGGTCTGCCCGCCAAGTGTCGGCAGCAGTGCATCGGGTCTTTCAATTTCAATGATGCCGCTGATGGCCTCGGCGGTCAGGGGCTCGATGTAGGTTCGATCGGAAAATTCCGGGTCTGTCATGATGGTGGCCGGGTTGCTGTTGACGAGGGTCACGATAAACCCCTCTTCCCGCAGTGACTTGCACGCCTGGGTTCCCGAATAGTCAAATTCACAGGCCTGACCGATCACGATCGGGCCGGAGCCAATTACCAGAATTCGTTTGATGTCAGTTCGTTTCGGCATAACGATTATTTCATGTCTTCGATAAATTGTTTAAAAAGATACCGGCTGTCATGGGGACCGGGGGCGGACTCCGGATGGTACTGGACGGCAAAGGCCCGAAGCGATTTATGCTTGAATCCCTCGAGGGTACCGTCGTTTAAATTGATATGGGTAATCTTGATATCATCTTCGGGCAGACTGTCGATGTCAATCACAAAGCCGTGGTTCTGGGAAGTGATTTCAATGGCGCCGGTGGGCAGATGCTTGACCGGATGATTGGCGCCGTGGTGGCCGAATTTCAGCTTGCTCGTTTTTCCACCCAGGGCAAGCCCAAGGATCTGATTGCCCATGCAAATGCCAAAGATCGGTTTTTTCCCAAGGAGTTTTCGGACCGAGTCCACCGCATATTCCACCGGCTCGGGATCCCCCGGACCGGTTGACAGAAAGATGCCGTCCGGATTCCAGTCGAGAATTTCCTCGGACGATGTGTGGGCCGGAAATACCCGAAGCCGGCATCCCATCTCATGAAGAATCCGTAAAATGGAAAACTTGACGCCAAAATCATAAACGGCGACTTTGTGGGCGGTCTCGGGTGCTGCCGGCATCTGATCATCCAGGGGCCAATCGTAGGGGGAAGTGGCCGTCACTTCACTGACAATATCGCTTCCCTCCAACTGCCGGCTTTGTTTCAGCTCATCGATCAGCGCGTTAGCCGGACGGTCCGAGTCGGTGATCATCCCAATCTGTGCGCCGTTGTCGCGAAGATGCCGGGTCAAAGCCCGGGTGTCTATGTCGCTGATGCCGACGATGTTGTGATGTTTCAGATAGTCGTCCAGGGAGCGATCGGCGCGCCAGTTGCTCACCACCTGGCTGTGTTCGCGTACGATAAAGCCGGCGGCATAGATGCTTCGCGATTCGAAATCCTCGGTATTTACGCCATAGTTGCCGATCTGCGGATAGGTCATGGCGATTATCTGGAAATGGTAGGACGGGTCGGTCAATATT
>JAFDDL010000071.1 GCA_019310865.1 Deltaproteobacteria bacterium
AGACATCTTGCAGCTCGTTGACGTCGATTTTGTCTTCAAGAATATCTTTTTCGATTTCAAACCGGATGATCGCATGCAGGCTATAGGTGACTTCATCAGAAGTAGCTCGCCTTAGCGACAGCACCACACGATTAATCCCTCTGTAGAATTGATCGAGATTCACATTGGTAAACTGATCGAATCGATGTAGTGCCTCGGAGAAAAAATATTCCCAAAAAGCCCGGCTTTTCCCCAGGATATTTTCATAAAATCGGGCTTGGCTTTCGTGCATGGCACCTGGAATGCCTCCCCACAAGCTGGTATCAGCTAGTACCGCATGGGAATTCTGCATGTATATGCCATGACCGGCTTCATGAATACCAGCAAAAACCCCGATTTTGAAACTGCTGTAATTAGATGTAATGCGCGCATCTCTCGGACCGACAGGGGCACTGAAAGGGTGAAGTACTTCTGCGTAGCCTCCGGCCATGGGATCATATCCCATGGTCTCAACCACATGCTTGGTGAATTCAAATACAGTCTTTTTATCAAACTTCAGGGAAAGAAAGTCATCCGCTATTTCAGTCCCGCTGTTTTTAATTTTTCCTAAAAGTTTTATGATACCAACCTTCAAATCCTGAAACAGCATCGCCACCTGGTCCACATTAATATCTGGTTCATGCCGGGCCGCCAGACTGTTCAGCGGATGACCGTCCAAACCGATCAGGTCTGCAATTTCCTTGCTTAAATTGAAAATCCTTTCAAGATACGGTTTAAACAGACCGTAATCCGACTTTTCGTGGGCCTCTTTCCAGACCAACTGTGCTTTTGAAGACAGTGTAGCCAGCTGAGCGACCTTCTCCGGTGGAACGGCAGTATTCAACTCATACTCGCGCTTGAGTTCCCGGTACATGGCCAGTTGGATATCATCGTTCAGATCGATGCCTTTAAAATATTCGATCAATGCCTTTGCCTTACCGCTTGTCTGGTGTTTATGCTGTTCACCGGCAACGAATCCAGATATTTTATCCCGATAGGGTCTCCCTTTGGGGGGAGTACCTGCCCAGGCGTCATACTCCAAGAGACTGCTGAGGCCAGTGTATAGCCCGGTGATATCAGAGTGCTTTTGCAGCGCCTCCAGATTTTCTTTAAACAAACTATCCATTGAAATATCCTTTGCCCCCTCAGTAGTGTCCCTTTAAGATTCGAACAATTTCAATTGGATCTTCGACGTGGCGCTTTGAAAATCCCGCTATTCGGGAGAGGACCAGGTTTTAACAACTCAATAAATACCTTACTCATTCTTCTAACATTATACGTATTATCTCTTTATCCGTTTCACGCATACCATCACGGCCGAGTCTGCCGATGTTGGCGATTGTATTTTCAACACCTTTTGTTACGATCCCGTCCCCGGCATAAAACTGTTGCCCTTTTTGATACATATGAAAGCCTAAAATGCCGGCTTCAACAGAAGAGGCGATTTTTGCAGCACATGAAGGTTTGGCTCCATCACATATTATCCCAGATACAGTTGCAAGCGCATTTACTATTGTATGAGCAACTTCCTCAAACCGTCCTCCATGTAGCCAGGTGATTCCTGCTCCCGCACCGACTCCGGCGCTAACAGCTCCGCAATATGCCGACAACCTTCCAATTCCTGTTTTCTGATGTATGGTAACAAGATTGGACACAACTAAAGCTCTAAACAATGTTTCTTTCTCAACGCATAGTTCTTTAGCATATTCGATCACGGGGACTGAAGCAGTAATCCCCTGATTACCGCTGCCCGAAACTATCACAACCGGAAGCTCACATCCGCTCATTCTGGCATCTGATCCGGCCGAAGCCATTGCTTTCGCCCGAACCTTTATATCATCACCCCAGGTTTCAAGCAAAACTGAGCCAATGTTTGCACCCCAATCGCCCTTAAGGCCTTCCGCTGCTATATTAATATTATAATCAATCTGACGCTGTAGCAGATCCTCTACTTCTGAAAACTCTACGGATTCAGCGAACTCAAGAATATCTTTCACATTCATAATCGAACGATCTGTAAGACTTGACGTTTCGACCTCCTCACAGTCCTGATTTTGATAGACGATTTTCTCATCTTTTGTGATTAATACTATATTGGTATGATAGTGGGAAATCTGAACAGAAGCTTTTGATTCCCCGCTAAAAACAGTAATAATCAAATCGAATATCAAACCACTCTTTGATTTGCAGACTTTTACTTCTTTGCTTTCAAGAAAAACTTTAATTTCCTTCCGCATTTCATCATCAACAGACGAGATAACCTCAAGAACCTTATCAGCATCCCCAGCCACAATTCCGGCAACTGCTGAGGCTTCAATACCTCTGAGGTTACCCGTATTAGGAACAACCACACTTTTAACGTTTTTGATAATATTGTCACTCGCTTCAATCAGCACATGATCAGGCTGCCTTCCAAGAACTTCCCTTGCCCGTGCTGCAGCATACGCGATAGCAATAGGTTCAGTACAGCCTATAGCCGGAACAAGCTCCTCCTGCAAGATATCAAGGTAAGCTTTATACCTTATATCTGTATTGTCCATGTTTGTCCCTCCGCAATTGTGAATCCTAGTACACAGTGTCTTATTGCACGAGCCATTTTGGAGTCGATCCTCTTAAGTTTCGGCATAGTAAAAACCTGTGAATCGTTACTTTCTTTCTGATACCCGGTGGACAAATTGCAGCTTTAGCGATTGATGCGCTATCTGTAGTTTTTGGGCATGGGCGCCATGCCCGGCTTCAAACCAGTGGATATGAATCTGTTTGCCCAGCGCGTTCAATTTTGTTTCGTACGCCTGCATCTGGCGGATGGGACAGCGGGTGTCGTTACGGCCCTGAATAACCAGGATCGGCGCTTGAACCTGCTCCGCATAGGTGATGGGGGAGCTTTTTTTATAGGCCTTGGCCATGTCTTCCGGTGTGCCGCCAAAGAGTGCCTTTTGAAAGCCGCGTAACAAATCATTTTGATCATTGTACATTGTCACCCAGTCTGCAATGGCCACGCCGGCCATACCCCCCGCCCATAACTCCGGTCGTTTGCCGAGCGCTTGCAAGGTCAAGTAACCGCCATAGGAGTTCCCGGTTAAAAAGACCGCATCCGGTCGGGCGACGTTTTGTTGGATCAACCATTGGCGGGCGGCCGCCATATCCTGTACCTCCAACTCACCGAGGTGGCCCTGGATCGATTTTTCGAATTCTTTGCCGAAGGTGATAGAACCGTGGTAGTTGATGGTGCAAAAGGCAATGCCATGGTCCAGCCATGTTTGGCTTTCCGCCGAGTAACCATTCGTCATGACGGCCGAGGGACCGCCGTGGGTGTGAAGGATGGTGGGGAAGGGCCCGTTTCCTTCCGGTACGGCAAGCCACCCGTAGATCCTATCGCCGTTCTCAGAGATAAAGTTGATGGGTTTCCAGGGGCGGCCCGCCGGGACATCACCGGCCGCCAATACGGTGCGCAGCTCCCGGCCGGTGCGACTGTCCAATGCGATTAGGCGGGAAGGGTGGACAGGATCTTGCCAGGTGACAAGGATTTCATCTTCGTCCGTAAAGATTGCATCGTCAAACTCGTTGCCCAATACGCCGGCTGGGTGTCGGAGTTTGGTTATGGTTTCGGTATCCGGATTATACAGGTAGAGTTGTTGCCTGGCATGATGGCGTTGACTGAGCAGTACGTGTTTGGCATCTTTCGCCCAGGCCCAGGGGCGGACATCTCCGGGGATGTCATCGATGTATAGGTCCTGTCGCTGATCCGTGCGTGGATTCCAGATGATCGGCCGGACATAGCCTGACTTGCTGGTGGTGGACAGCATTCGAAAATCTCCGGCAATCGGTGCGAATTTTCCCAAGTCATTACAGGTCCCTTCCCCGTCCCACAATTCAGCCACCTGTTCACCGCTTTCCGAATCAAAGGCCAGGAGTCGTGTGTCGAGGGAATTGCCACTTTCCGAGGTGGCGATGACGGCGATCTCTCCGTTGTAAGAAAAGGATGGTCCAAAGGTTAGATGCCGGCATTTGTATATTTGGCGTGGTTTTGAGCCGGTCGTCCAGAGATAGAGCTGCTGTCCCCCAGAATCTGAAACCTGTGTACCAATTATATTGCCGCGTTGGCTCTGGCTGATTTGAGTAGCGCTGTATGGTGGTAGATCCGGCGTGACATCCTCGGGCGCCCCCCCGGTAAAGGGAACCCGCACAAAGTGGCCGATCTCATTACCACCTTCATCCTGCAGGTAATAGACGTATTTGCCATCAGCCGACAGCATGCCGTCGACCACACCGGCCGGCAGATTGGTCAATTGCTTCAGGTTGCCGGAAGCTACTTCCCAGGCGTAGAGTTGCAGTATGCCGTCCCGGTTGGTGCATACCAAACCTCTTTTCGGGTTGAGATTGGCTGTTTGGCCCCATAGAATGCTTGGGGCGCGAAAACGGTTTTCCCATTCGGTGTTTTCTCCAAGGGAAAAATGGTCCGGCATGAATACTCTCCTCTTTAATTCCTAATACATTCCGACTTTTAAAACGCAGCACGCGTTAGAGATTGTGCAAATCATATGGGTCGCTTCTATAATATCTTTCGGGGCATATGTAACGGTTGTGGCAGCAATTCTTTTCAAGCCCGGAATGATTTCTATGACATCTGCCTGCTCCGGGTTATCAACGATAATCTCCATGGATAATTTTTCGGGTAATATAAAGGCATTGGTGCTGTCTTTTTTCAACAAACTGTGCATTGCCTGGTCTTTAATCATTTTCTTTGTTTTTATGGGATGCAGCATTTTCGCTGCATATCCGGACATCACTATTTTTGTTGTGACAAAAGCTGCATCAGGCAAAATTTCTCTCACTTCTTTTTGCAGCATATCATCTCCGGAGATCATAACGACGGGAACATTATAAAACCCGGCAATTGCGGCGTTGATACCAGTCTCTCCATATGACTTGCCGTTGATTTTGATATCACCGAAAACGCCTCCGTTAATGGTGTGGGATAGAACGCCCTCGGAGCCGCCTTTAGCGTGGTACCCGATGAACATTACAGCATCAAAACTTTCATCCATTCCTGCCATCATCAATTGTCTTTTCGGGAAACCGGTTATCAAGTCCGCCGCTTCATGCAGATCTTCTATCATGAGATTCCGCATGCTGCCATGGGCGTCATTTACTAATATTTCCGTTGCACCGGCCTCCACGGCACCGTCGATGGCTGCATTGAGATCCTGCATCATGAGCTTTCTGCCTCTGGTATATTCAGGTTCTTTATCGAAAATAAATTTTAGCCCGTTAATGCCCGTAATCCCTTCCATGTCCGCTGAAATATATACTTTCATTGTATTACCTTAGTCAGGCAGACCCTCCGTGTAGATTCGCAAGAAATTACCTCCCATGATTTTCATTCTATCGTCTTCTGAATAGCCGCGGGCCGCCATGGCGGAAACAAATTTAGACGCGGCGGAAATGTCCTCAGCCCCGAAGGCGTATCCACTCATTTTTCCAGTGGATTGGGGCGATAATATCGGGCTTTCCATCAGGGCGACATATAATTAATAGCCTTGGTTATTACCTGCACCTTTCCACCACTTGGAAAATGCACCTTCGCCTGCTGGACCCAGTCCGAAGTGGGCACCGGCAATCAATATCTGATCCACCAACGATTGACCATATCCCCTGGGTGCCGCAATCAGCATGCCGGGGGAGGCACCATCTGGTACCAAAAATAAAAATTTTGCGGGAACGCCAAGCAGCGGCCCTTGTCGAAAAGCCAATCGCCCCTTTTTTTGAAAGTCTATATCCAGATGTGCAAGTCGTTGCATAATATCAGACAATCTATCCCCCAGTAGAAACAGCAGACATTGCCCATCGCTGATGTCCGTCAATAGATCGCCCGACGGCCACGTTTGGCCCTCTGTGAAGTCCCAAATGTTTAACCGGTTGGGGGTCAGACGGCAAACGGCCAGCCCTTGTGCTATAATTGCTTGGGATGGTTCTTCAGGTGCCAAGAATCCCAACTCAGGTAAGGATTCCGACTCACCATACTGAACCTCCCATTTTGGAATGTGCGTCAAGTCAACCAGGGCGGGTTGTTCCTTTTCACCAGTATAAGACAGTATGATTTCCCAGTCGTTGCGAACAACCGATTTATCTCTCTTGGCATTAAAACGAATCGGAGAAAACCGTTTAATTTGCATCTGTTTCAGTCCTTCATTTTTTTAGACTCGAAGTCTCAGTCCTTTGGGGTCATAAAAGGGTTTTTTGACAATTACGGCTTTGCTGCGCGGCCGGTTGGTACCGGAGTAGATTTCAACACGGGTACCGACAGTGGCCAGCGCATTATTTACCAGCGCCATGCCGATCGTTTTCCCCAACACTTCGCTATGTCGAACGCATGTTATATGGCCCTTAATACCGTTATCCACGATGAGTGAAAAATCAGGCGGTACATCTGAAGGGTCTTCAATTTCAAGGCCTACTAACTTCATCCGCGCCTTTTGATTTTCCGTGTGGCGAAGGGCGGGAATACCAATCGCATCCGCGTCTTTCTTTTTCCGACTCCACAAAAACCCCAATCCCACATCACAAAGCGTGGTTCTGATTTCGGAGTCAAGCCCGATGATAACGTGACCCTTTTCCAGGCGCAAAACATTCTGGGTTTCTGTTCCGAATGGTTCGATCCCAAAGGGTTTGCCGGCTTTCATGAGCAGATACCATATGGATGGCAAATAGGATGCCGGTGCGTGAATCTCGTATCCAAATTCACCTAAAAAACCCAATCGAAGCAGCCTTGCCGGTATTTTTTCTTGAATGACAGTTTGTTTAAAGCCCATGTATGCAAGGGCCTCGTTGCTAATATCGTCGCTGAGAATTTTTTCGAGAATTTGCCGGGATTGCGGCCCGGCAATGCAGAGGGCACCCAGGCAATCTGTCAAATTGACGATATTGTAATCCCAAGACTTATCACGGGTCCAGTAACGAAACCAGGCAATTGTCTCATCTGCCCGTCCGGATGATGTGGTAATGTAGTAGTCATTTTCTCCCATCCGGGTGACGACCCCGTCATCAATAAGATTACCGTCGTGGTTACACATCGCCACATATGTCAAGCGGTTTTCGGTTACCACAGACATGTCGCTCACATAGAGATACTGCAATGCCTTTAATGCATCGGGCCCGTAGATGCGAAACTTGCCCAAGGTCGATACATCCATGATGCCTGCACGTTGATGCACCGCCCGCGTTTCTGAAGCGATATTGGCAACATCGGCAAACTGACTGGCCCGTTTCCATTTTCCCATCCAGATATAATGCGCCCCAACTTGCTGCTGGTCATCATGCAGTGGTGTGCGTTTTTCAACCGTATAATCTTTGCCCACATAAGTGGCAAGCAATGCGGGATACAGGGGGGGGCGCACAACCGTCGGTGGAATATCACCGGGGGGAAGGTTTAGACACTGAGCCAGTACCAGCGGGAAGTTAACCCCGGGAATACCACTTTGGCTTGGGCCCATTCCGATGGTGGCGTATCGCTTACAGAGCTCTATCGTATCAAAACCTTCACTGACCGAATGGTGGATATTATCAACCGTTACATCCTCATCAAAGCAGACAAAACTTTTTTTTCCCGAAGTGTCGGATCGGACCAGACGGGTATCATTGCGCGCCAGGTTTAAGGAAGCCAAATCGGTTTCTGTTTGTGCGATTTCGTCTTGGACAGACATCTGGCAATCGGCAGCCGCGCGAAGCCCGGCCAGTTTTCCGGACGCGGCAAGTGCCGCTTCACCCACAATGCCTGCTGCGCTGCCGGCCGTTTGAATGGCGGCAGGCAATCTGGCAAGTTTGAAAACCCCCTCATTCTGATCATAAACGGTTTTTTCCCGAGTAAGCAGCAGCGGCCCCATGGCCGGGTGTGTTCCAGCCGAAGCCACCAGAGCATCACAGGAAATCCTTTTGATACAAGTTTGGTTAACCGCAGACAGAACAACGCCCTTTAGCCGCTTTTTGCCCAGAGCCTCACGTGCCACCCATCCCTGCAGAAGCGGTATTTTCATCTGTCTAATTTGTTCGATCAGGTCCGCTCCAAGAGAATCGCGGCTATCGGCAAAAGCCGCGATAGTGATGCCATATTGTGTTAAAGCCTTGGCTGTCTCAACGGCCCTATCGTGCCCCGTGCTGAACACCACCCGGTCTCCCGGTTTAATTCCATAATGCATCAACAGACGCATCGCGCAATCCGAGGTCATTACACCGGGGCGTTCATTGTTTTCAAACACCAGGGGCCGCTCGATCACACCAGTGGCTACAACAAGTTGCTTGGCTCGTATCTCCAGATATCGCTCGGAATAATTGTCGGTCTCCGTGCCGCGCTGGAAAGCGGTGATCAGGTTGTCGTGGTACAGGCCGTTCAAGGGCGCCCGGATATAAGTATCAATCTTCCCATGCGATTGAACTTTTTTTGCCAATGCGCGAATGGCCTTAAAAGCCGGCTCACCGGTGCGGTTTGGCTCAATACGCCAGTCTTGGCGCCCCCCAAGCCAAGGCCGCGCTTCAAGCAAGATCACATTCAGCCCCTGATCTGCCGCCGTGAGAGCTGCCGTCATTCCGGAAAGCCCGCCACCGACAACACAGACATCGGCATGTAAAAACACATTGTCGTATTTGCCTGGCTGCCAGCCAGGGTCCATAACACCCAGGCCAGCGGCCTTTCGGATTCGATTCTGGAAAAACGGCCAAAGTTTGTAGGGTTTATGAAAAATTTTATAGTAAAAACCGGGTTGTAAAAACCGGCTGACCTTTTCGGTGGTAGCCATCAGGTCAAAGTTCAGCGACCCGACGACATTTTGAGACCGCACCTGTATTCCGTCTTTGAGGGCCTCTATTTCACCGCGGACATTGGGCATTTTGTCGATCTGCATCAAGCTGTTGGCGGATTCACCATCTAGGCTGAACAGGCCGCGGGGCCGATGATATTTAAAGCTTCTGGACAAGATTTTCACACCGCAGCCCACAAGGGCTGTTGCAACCGTATCCCCCCCATAACCAATCATCGGCTTGCCATCAAAGCTGAAAGATCGCTTCTGATCTGTATCAATTCGAAGTGGCGGTGTTGTAACTCTTTGTTTCATTTTCTTTTCTCTACATCAGCAATTTCAATATCACGCCTCGTGTCTCTGGTAATGCTCACCCAGGTTTCGCAGCCATCGCGGTGGAACCATAATTCTTTTTGGGGTCCTGCAACATTGCACCGGTTGTAAACCATTTCGTATCGACTGATTGGATCAATGTGGTCTCCCCACTGTTTTCCCCCCCGTTCTTCAGCGCCGAACCGAAACTCATGCACAGGTCTTGACCCGCAATTGGGGCAAGTAATTAAAAATGACATATTCTTATGGTCTCCGGTAATTTCAGTTTGCTTTCCCTAATTCCATGGCCCGTAGCATATGGGAAGGCCTGACTCGCCCAGAAAACGATAGTTCTCATAGCGCCTTAAATTAAATGGTTCAATCGTGCGCGGTCGCTCGTCAGTTGCCATGTAGCGAGCCATGTAGCGTCCAGCAATGGGCCCGGATTTAAACCCAAAATAGCCCCATCCCGCATCTAAAAAATAGCCTTTCACAGGGTAATTGCCTTCCATAATCGGTGCCATGTCCGGTGTCATATCCGTAAGACCGGCCCAGATACGCATGAATTTAGCCGCTTTCAGACAAGGCATGATAGCGGCCAAATAAAGTGCTTGGTGATGGATATATTGTGCCGATGCGTGGGAGGTGTAAGTGGGCCAAGGATCCATTTGAGACCCGGTGACAATTTCTCCGCGTAGTGATTGACTGCCAAAGCAATGGTAATCAAAAGAGAAAAAAACAACATTTAAAAATGGCTTTAACGGCTCGGAAACCATGGCCTCCATCTGCAACACGGTGATGGGCAGTTTCTGATCTATCATGGCAGCGATTTGCGGGCTGAACCCTCCACCGGCATTCAAGACTTTCTTGGTGTTTATGACACCAAGGCTGGTTTCTACACCAACCACCTCATTGTTCCGCGTACGAATACCCTTTATTTCGCATTGCTGATGGATATGGATACCCAATCTGGATGCCCCCCGGGCCAACGCCCATACAACTGCATCGTGACGCACCGTGCCTGCCGGATCGTGGTACTGCCCGCCCAACACGGGGCGCACGGCCGTGCTGGAAATATCCAGTTCCGGAATGATCTCCTTGCACTCCTTTGCATCCAGCATGCTTGTGGCAAGCCCGTGATAATTGGCGTTGAACGTCGACAGTTGCAGTTCATTGTAAGCATCTTCGCTATGAACAATACCGAGACTGCCTGATTGAGAGAACATCAGGTTGTAGTCAAGCTCATCGATCAGTTGCGGCCACAAGTCCAAGGCCTCTTTATGAAGCAGAACGCTATCTGAAGTCCTTTGATCAGCACGAACAATACAGGTGTTTCGGCCTGAGCCACCGTATCCGATGCAGTTTTTCTCAATCACCGCGACGTTGGTTATACCGTGATCTCTAGCCAGAAAGTATGCCGCGGCAAGGCCGTGCAGGCCGCCTCCGATGATAATCATATCATAAGCGGTTTTAATATTTTGCTTTTCCCAAAACCGTTTCATGTTTCTAACCATGCCGCATCGCAGCCCGGTCAACTTGTTGAAAAAATCCTGCGAAAGTCTGCCGGCTCTGCCGTCTGAACATTTACAAAATATTTAAAAATCCCATTGTTCAATCGGTTTAAATCTTCCTTGAAAAAAGCGAAGGACCGGGGGTTCATATACCCATTTCAAGCCGGATATTTTCTCTCTTTTTTCGTATAGCCGATTGATGCCTTCAATCGCATAATCCATGTGCGACTTGGTATATACCCGACGCGATATCGCCAATCTCACAAGCTCCAAATCCGGCCTATATTCTTCGTTGGTTTCCGGATTGCGCCCCTTGGATACGATGCCTCTTTCAACCCCGCGAATCCCTGTTTCCAGGTATAATGCGGCCACCAATGCCTGTGCGGGATAGTCACCCTGATCGATATGCGGCAGGAATTTCTTTGCATCGATAAAAATTGCGTGTGATCCCGGCGGATTAACGATGGGGATGCCCAATTCG
>JAFDDL010000072.1 GCA_019310865.1 Deltaproteobacteria bacterium
CGTTTTATTCTGCAGAAGACTACCATCAGGATTATTATCAGAAAAATCCCATCCGATACAAAATGTATCGAAGCGGATCGGGTCGGGACACATACCTGAAAAAAACATGGCCGGCCAAAAAAGCAGCTCCGGACAAAGCGGCCGCTGACAAGGCGGATCTGCAAGAACGCTTAACACCGCTTCAATACCAGGTCACCCAGAAAAACGGCACCGAACCGCCCTTTCGAAATGACTATTGGGATAATCATGAAGCGGGTATTTATGTCGATGTCGTCTCAAATGAGCCCCTCTTCTCATCCACGGACAAATTCGATTCGGGAACCGGCTGGCCCAGTTTCACACGGCCGCTGGAGGCTGCCAACATCGTTGAACACTCGGACAGAAGCCTGTTCATGGCCCGAACCGAAGTGCGAAGCAAGCAGGGCAATTCGCATCTCGGTCACCTGTTCGATGACGGCCCCGCGCCCACCGGGCTGCGCTATTGCGTCAATTCAGCCTCCCTTCGCTTCATTCCCAAGGAGAAATTGGAAACGGAAGGGTTTGCAGAATTTGTTCACTTGTTTCCTTAAAAGAGCTCATACTTGACCAGACGCCCATCCAAACCGGCATTTCGCATCGGAATTTTCCATGCCGGTTTCAGGCCGACTTTTTTAATCATCTCCCGGGTCCCGAAAAAAAGGTAGGCTTGGGAACCGGTGCAACGCTGTTTGAGAAAATCTCCCAAGGATCCGTACAACGGCGAAAGATCCTCATTGGGCTTAAGTCGAATCCCATAGGGGGGATTGCATAAGATCACTCGCCCCTTAAGCGCGGCAATCTTGTTAAAATCCTTCCGGAATATGCGAATTCGATTCCCGTTTGGCAGCAGCGCACAATTGGCTTGTGCGGCATTAACGGCATCCCGGTCGATATCACTGCCGGCTATCAGGCCTTTGGGCAGGGGGCGTATTTTACTGGTCACGTTTTTTTTAACCATCGTCCAAAGCCGTTTATCAAAATCCGGTAACCGCTGAAACCCGAAGTTTTTTCTTAAAAAACCGGCCGGTATTCGACATACTCGCATCATCGCCTCGCAAAGCAAGGTTCCAGAGCCGCACATGGGGTCGTAGAGGGGTATGTTGCCCTTCCATTGAGATATGGCCACCATGGCGGCGGCCAGGGTTTCCTGCATGGGCGCCGGAACCGAATCGCGCCGATAGCCCCGCCGGTGAAGAGATCCGCCTGAAACGTCAAAACTGATGGTCGCCCGGGTTTCTTCAATGTGAAGGTTCAGCCAAACATCCGGAGATATCTTATCCACATTCGGACGCTTGCCGGATTCGCTTCGAAAATAATCCACCACGGCGTCCTTCAAACACAGCGCTGCAAACTGGGAATGGGTGATTTCTTGATTTCCCGAAACATTGGCAAAAACGCCAAGCGTATTTTCAGCGGTTAACAGCTTTCGCCAATCAATCGCCTTTCCGGCTCGATACAGATCACTGCGCCCCCGGCAGGTAAATGAGACAAGGGGCGCCAGGATACGCGTAACAAGCCGAGCGCTGTAAGTGATGGCGTACAGGGTGGCACGGTCGGCCGCAAAATGAACCCCCCGCACCCCCGGTGTAATTTCCCGGGCGCCAAGGGCTTCAAGCTCCTTGGCGGCCAGATTTTCAAGCCCCCCGGGAACCTGGGCGAAAAACTGTTTGGTTTGCTGGTATTTGAATGGATCCATATGGGTTACCTATTGCCCATCCATAACTGGCATCCTACGGCCCAGGGCGGCGTTCTCGCATTTTTTCAATCCTCGGAGGTACGCGAAGACTCCGATAGGCTGACTATGCCTGCGGTTGAAAAAAAGCTGCGGCCTTGCCCTGAACCGTATGCTACCAATTCTGGATGGGCACTACCTTTCACGTGGTGCATCTTATTATCCTTACCGGTACGTTTTGCCAATGTTTTTTTCAATTGATCGGCAATGCAATTCAGGTTACGTTTGAAAGGCAATTACAGCCGAATAAAACCCACGGATATGGAGATCGATATGGAAACGCAATCCATTCACACGGAACCGATCTGGGAATCGCTGATCTCCCGGGCTAGTAACATCAATAAACCGGCAAACCACCTCAAACGCCTCATTGGCATGCCGGATCGGTTGAAAAACTTTTCTGCAGAAATCGACGGATTCCTTTATGATTTTTCCCGCCAGCGCGTCGATAGCGAAACCATGGCCCTTTTGGTTCAACTGGCCGATCGCCGGGATGTGATCGCCACCTTCAACCGCATGATGAGCGGTGAACGGATCAACAAAACTGAAAATCGCGCTGCCCTTCACACGGCCTGTCGCTCGTTTTCCAACGATCCAATACGAGTTGCCGGCGGACACAACGTGATCCCCGATATCAAGGCGGTGCAAAAAAAAATCAAAACCTTTGCGCATCGTGTTCACGCCGGCGAGTTGACCGGTCACACCGGTAAGGGATTTCGTCACATGGTGGTCATCGGCATCGGGGGCTCCTACCTGGGCACCGAATTCGTCAGCGAGGCGTTAATGGCTTACGCGGATAAAGGTATGCAGATTCATTATCTGTCCAATGTCGATATTCATAATTTTGGGCGAATTACCAAGGTCATCGATCCGGAAACCACCCTGTGGATCGTCATCTCAAAAAGCTATACCACCGCCGAAACCCTTGCCAATGAGAAACAGGCCCGGGCATTCATGGCCGATCAAGGCCTTGACGCCACCCGTCACATGATCAGCATCACCGCCAAGGGAAGTCCGGGAGATATCACCAACGAGGACAACACCGCTCGTGCCGACATTCTCGAATCGTTTCATATGTATGACTTTATCGGCGGCCGTTACTCTGTTTCATCCGCCGTTGGGGGAGTCCCGTTGAGTCTCCTGATCGGGTATGACCGATTTGAGGCGTTTCTCAAGGGAGCCGAAGAAATGGACCGCCATGCCGCCGGGTCTGAACCAACAAAAAACATCCCTTTGATTGCCGCGCTGGTATCCATCTGGAACAATAATTTCCTTAACTACCGAGCCCAGGCAATTATCCCCTATGCCGCCCCGCTGTGCAAGCTTGCCCCGCATATTCAGCAGCTCAATATGGAGAGCAACGGTAAATCGGTCACGGCCCATGGTGCGCCGGTAAGCGTACCAACCGGGGGGGTTATTTTCGGCGAGCCCGGCACCAATGCCCAGCACTCCTTTTTTCAACTGGCCCATCAGGGCATGCCGATCCCCATAGAATTTATCGGTGTAATCCAGCCTCAATACACCGCATTCGAAAATCGCTCCCGGGGCGTTACCAACCATCAGGAACTATGGGCCAATCTGCTATCCCAGCCCATGGCCCTGGCCACTGGTAAGGATGCCCCTGACCCCGCCAAATGTTTTTCCGGAAACCGACCGTCATCCATGATTCTCCTTCCGGACCTATCGCCTCGAAGTGTGGGACGTCTCTTGTCATTTTATGAGAGCAAAACCGTGTTTGAGGCGTTTCTGTGGGGAATCAATCCCTTTGATCAGTTTGGTGTCGAACTCGGTAAACAACTGGCCACCGACATTCGCCGAGAAATGGCCGAAAAAAACCAAAACAGCGGCCACACATGGGACCAGGTAGATGCCATCACGCGGTATTATTTGGATGCGCTATTCAAGATGTAGCCGTTTTCTCACCCGCCTATACCATTTGATCCGGCTAATAATGAAGCGCCATTACAATTATATACATTTTACTTTACATTAATATTTACATTTGCTCGGCAGAAATTCGATGGTGTATGGTTGCAATCCTTGGGGATATTCTTTAGAAAACTTCACTAATTGGGCAGCCAGTCTACTAAATTCCGACCCTGGTATAGTGTGAGGGACAATGATGAGTCCTTTATGCGGTTTCAGATCTTCAAAGAATTGCACCGTCAAGGTGATAAAATCATCCCTGTTCCTGGTCACTATCGCCCTTCCTTCACCGGCCGCAAACGAAAGCTGTTCCTCATCGGAGGCTTCAAGCATACCCGCCTCATGGGCACTGACTGCATCCATTCCCTTTTTTCTTAAAATTACGGAGACCTTGGGGCTGATATCTTCATCCAGGTAAAGCTTCACGTCGTACCTGCCGTTTTTGATAAAAAAGGAAATCTTTTAATTACCTGCACTTGAGTGATATCCTCATTGCGGTTGATCTTTTCATCAATTTCATCCGTATAAAGCACATAATAGGAAAGCGCAGATCGGATTTGCTGGTCGCTAAGCCAGTGATATGTTTCTTTCAGTTTTTTGTAATTCTCATCGATACTCTTGAATGTGGCGATAAACTCCCAGATATCAATGCCGGTGCCGGCAATTTTGGCTCGCCTTCCGGTTGGGCCATCAGCAAAAGTGATCCCCGGGCATCTTCTCATCTTGACCGCCTCAATGAGGAGATCTCTGGCTATACCGGAAAAATCCTTACCAGCGCCTGAAGCCAACGCTTCGATTTCTTTGACAGCCTCTACCGGCAAGCGAATGCTTTTTTGTACGGTTGTCATGATTAAACTCCTTTTGAAATTTGAAACTCCAACAAAGGTTATATTACGTTGTAGTGTGCTGTATGTCAATGCCCTTCGTTCAATGTTGATGCATGATCTTGATTCTTCTATTCGGCTGTTTTTTGTCTCTCACAGGGGTAGAGGTACAGAGACTGCAGAGAAAAGAGATTCTCACGCGAAGACGCGTAGAACGCGAATAATTTTTAATATATAAAGCCGGCCGGATACTATGGGATGGTATCACCGCTGCCGATTTCGATGTCGTCTTTGAAATCGACAAACCAATCAAGGTATCTGAAGATTTTTCCAGCCAGGAAATACGGTAAATTTAGTAATCTATATGGCTTGTTATTCGGGGTAACAGCCTCCGATATTACAATTTCTCCGGCATAAAATCTTACCGCATAAGGATGATTCGTTTTGCCCATATATTGATGTAAGGACCTTAGCGTTCCTGATTTTCCCGACTTAACTTCTATGGGAATTGCATAATTTCGATATTGCAGTAGCAGGTCAATTTCGGCATTTGATTGTTTCTTTTCTCTTACCCAGAAGGGAGGTTTGTCGTTTTTTGTTGTGTCGATAGCAATCAATTCTTGCCTTACAATATGTTCCGCAATCATCCCTTGATAAAACCCATAGAGATCCTCGTATCTATAATAGTCAGGCTGTAAACCTACATAATAATTCAGCAGTCCGGTATCGACAAACTGGAGTTTTGGAGATTTTCTCAGATCCGTATATATGGGGATTCCAGTGGATGTCGAGGGTCGGATTAAATAAATCAACATCGCCCTCTCAATGATTCTCAGGACTTCCCCCATCTCTCTCGATTTATAATTCGACCTGCCGAATCCTTGAAATTTGATTCGTTTTCCGGCTTCAAAGGGTATGGATTCAATTGCATGGCGCAGCACCTGACGAATGGTATGATTGCGTGCGTATTTTTCGGCATCGTCTCTATAGGATATTAACAGCGACTCATATATTCGGTTTAACGATTTTATATTACGGGTATCCAAGAATTTATCGACAACTTCCGGCATGCCGCCGATCAAGGTATATTCATGAAACAGTGTCAGCAATTTCGAGTGTGCATATTTTTTTAAAGGCACATGATGGTAAACATCCAGTAGCTTGTTTTCTCCTTTTGCCGTCAGGTACTCATCGAATGACAAGGGATACATATATAAATATTCAACCCTGCCCACCGGTAAACTGATATCCGATTTTTCAAGCATAATCTCAAGCAGGGAGCCGGCGGCGATAACATACAAGTCCTTCATTTTTTCATAAAAATACCTAAGTACTGCAACCGCTTGAGGCGAATGTTGAATTTCATCGATGAAAAGCAAAGTTTTCCCTTTTTTTAAGGTCACATTTTTTATAACTAATATCGCCTGAAATGTATCCGATACCGATAGGTCATCGCTAAAAAGATTCCGGTCTTTACCTAACTCCAGATTAAGATATATGTAATTTTCAAATTGTTTTGAAAACATATCTACAGCCGTTGTTTTTCCAACCTGCCTGGCTCCCCGTAAAATTAGAGGTTTTCGGTCGGATCGGTTCGCCCATTGCTTCAAATCGTGTATTATATTTCTATAAATCATTGTAAAAAATCCATATATTCGTTTTAGCTCGAAGCCCAACGTGCTATTTGAAGATATACTCAAAACATAAAGTATACTTACTTTATGACAAATATTGTAACATTGTCAACTGTATTTATGCGCTATTTTGCCCTATAGTCAGTATGCCAACAGCCAAACGACTGACTGATTGATAATCGATTTCAAACCGCATAGAATTCGTTTTGGTTACTATAGAGATTAATGTTGGCGCTTCACCTGGACCTCCCCGTACTTCTTTTAAAGTCCCGTAATTACATTAAATAATAATTATCTCTTTACCAATGGCCCATATGTGGTTATAATTTATATATAACGTAGCGATAATCGTTTCGGTATGATGAACCCATGCCGCAATGAAAGACCGGCTAGGGCTCCGGACCACCCATTCGATTAGAGACGACGATACACCATACAGCTATTGTCGAAGCCCTGCGTTCGTTATTGTGCAGAAAATGCTTACCTGAACCAGTGAGAGGAGGGTTTATCGTGAAAGAACTTGTTCACAAGATTGTTACGGCATTGGTGGATCATCCCGAACAGATTTCGATCAATGAAATTCAAAGTGTTCAAAGTATCGTAATCGAGCTGAAAGTTGCCAAGGAAGATTTGGGGAAAGTGATCGGAAAACAGGGACGCAATGCCCAGGCATTGCGGACCATTCTGGGTGCAGCCTCCAAAAAGATGCAAAAACACGCGGTCCTGGAAATTATCGAGTGATACGTGCTGCAGGTCAACAGCTCGAGCGTTTCAAATGCGCCCATTTCCGCAGGGATCCTATCGTGGGGGATTGGTTTGACGAATCGACCAATTCCTTCGGGGATCCCGTTGCAACGATTTTACCCCCCTTGAAACCGCCTTCCGGGCCCAGATCGATGATATAATCGGTTGCCAGAACAAAGGACATGTTGTGTTCGACGGCGATCACCGTGTTGCCCCGGTCAACCAGTTTCTGAAGCACGCCCACCAATCTTTGAACATCATCCGGATGAAGACCGGTTGTGGGTTCATCCAAAACGTAAACCGTGTGGCCGTTGTTGGATTTTACCAGCTGGCGCGCCAGCTTGATGCGTTGGGCTTCGCCGCCGGATAGCGTCGGGCTGGGCTGGCCCAGTTTTAAATACCCCAAACCGATCTCGCAGATCAATTCCATGGCGCGGCGAATGGTCGGCACGGCTGAAAAGAAGTCGGAAGCCTCATCAAAGGTCAATTCCAAAACCTGTGCTATGGTCAACCCCCGGTATCGAACCGATAACGTCTCCGTGTTAAAGCGGGCGCCTCCGCACACATCACAGGGTACATAGACATCCGGCAGGAAACTCATGGCGACCTTCGGCCGGCCCTGCCCCTTGCAGTTTTCACAGCGTCCGCCCACCACATTGAAAGAGAATCGGCCCGGCTCGAATCCTTTGACACGCGCCTCGGGAACCTGGGAAAATAAATTCCGAATATCCGTTAAAAACCCCACATAGGACGCCGGGACGGACCGGGGCGTCTTTCCGATGGGGCTGTGATCCACTTCAAGTATGCGACCGATTTGCTCCCAGCCTTTCATTTTTCGGTATCTTCCTGCCGGATCCGTTCGGTTAAGCAGCTTGTTTTGAACCACTTGAAACAAGGTATGCTTGACCAGAGTCGATTTTCCAGAGCCGGACACGCCGGTGACCGCCATCAGGACACCCAGGGGAAATTCAACATCAATTTTTTTCAGGTTGTTTGCCGATGCCCCGCTCACGGTCACCTTTGGCGCCCTTTTGTAATTGCGCAGCCGAGAGCCGTTTCCATGGGGTTGCGCATCGATCCAGGCTGCGGTGGTGGAGCGCTTCACCTGTTTGATTTCGGACGGTTTTCCCATGGCCACGACTTCACCGCCATGTTGCCCGCCACCGGGCCCCAAATCAATCACCAGATCGGCGCTTCGGATGGTCTCCTCGTCGTGTTCAACAACCAGAACGGTGTTACCCCGATCGCGAAGCGTCCGCAGCGCAGACAGCAGCAGATCATTGTCCCGGGGGTGCAGTCCGATGGTGGGCTCGTCCAGGACATAGAGGGCCCCGGTCAGATTTGACCCAAGCTGTGCGGCCAGACGAACCCGCTGGGCCTCACCGCCTGACAAGGTGTCCCCCGCTCGATCCAGAGACAAATATCCAAGGCCGAGTCGGACCAGAAACAACAACCGGGTTGTTATCTCCGTTATCAAGGGATGAAAAATCGGCGCCTGGTGCCTGGGAAAAGACCAATTCTTGACAAGGGGCAGCAGGTCACCTGCCGCCATCCGAACAAGATCCCACAGGGTGTGTTGCTTGATCCGAATGGCCAAGGCCTCTTTTCTAAGTCGGCTGCCGCCGCATTCCGAACACGGTATGATGCCGGATGCACCATCTTGCTCTTTTCGGCCCAAGCCGTTGCATTTCGGGCAAGCACCCTGGGGGCTGTTAAAAGAAAATAACTTGGGATCCGCAGGCTCCACGCCAATACCACATGCCGGGCAAATCCCATGAAGGCTGTAGAATGCCTCCTCACCCTTTTTGTTCAGCACCAGCACCACACCCCTGGCGGTATTCAACGCTGCATCGATGACACCACCCGGATCGGGATCGGACAATCGTCCGGACAATCGTCCCATGACGAACTCGATGTTGTGGGGATGGTAGCGGCTGAGAGACATGCCGTTTTTAAGGGTAACGATTTTCCCGTCGATCCGAGCCCGGCGAATCCCCTTCTTGAATGCGCCGGCAAGCAAATCCTTATGATACCCTTTACGACCGTATACCTGAGGGGCCAGGATCATCGCATTGGATGCGGAATGTCGGAGACCAATGGCATCAACGAGCGATGCCCGAGACTGGGTTTCCAGGGGCCGCTCACACGCCATGCAGTGGGGTGTTCCGAGTTTGGCAAACATCAGTCGTAGAAAATGGTATACTTCCGTCAACGTTGCCACTGTCGAACGCCGGCCGGCATGACTGATTCGTTGCTCGATGGCCACAGACGGTGGCAGCCCGGTCACAAAATCGACATCCGGACGTTCCAGTACACCGACGTATTGCCGTACGTAGGGCGTCAGGCTTTCCAGGTAGCGTCGCTGGCCTTCGGCAAAGAGAATATCAAAGGCCAAGGTCGACTTGCCGGAACCCGATACCCCGGTCACCACCACCAGATGTGATCGGGGAATGGACAGGTCGATGTTTTTCAGATTATGCTCCCGGTCGCCCTGAATGCCGATTGCCGGCAACATCGCCTCCTCGGATTCGCAAATGCCGGTTCGACTCTTGCGCCGATTGGTAAAAATCGTTTTGTTCCCCAGGGCTTTTTTTAAAAATTGGCCCGTATACGATGTCCCATGAGCGGCCACGGTCTCCGGCGTGCCTTCAACCACGATTTGTCCACCGTCATCGCCGCCTTCCGGACCCAGATCGATGACCCAGTCTGCGGTTTTGATGACATCCATATTGTGTTCGATCACCAAAACCGTGTCACCGCGATCCACGAGACGCGTCAGCGCCCTGAGTAACACTTCGATATCCGCCGGATGCAAACCAGTGGTCGGTTCGTCGAATATGAACAGGCAATTAGAACTCGCCGCTTCTTTCAAGTGCTTTGAAAGCTTCAGGCGCTGAGCCTCACCGCCGGAAAGGGTATTGAGTGGCTGGCCCAATCGCATGTAACCAAGTCCGACGCTGTCCGCCGGCAAAAGTGCTGAAACGATGGCGGCCTGATCATGAAAAAAGACCAGGGCTTCCTGAACGGTCAGTTCCAGGATATCGCCAATATCCTTGCCCGCATATCGAATGGCCAGGGTCTCGCTTTTGAACCGCCGTCCATTGCAATCCGGACAGGGAACGAAAACATCGGATAAAAATTGCATCTCAACCCGTTCGTATCCATCCCCACGACAGGTTTCGCACCGACCCCCGGGAACGTTAAAGGAAAAAAAACCCGGTCCAAGCTCTCGTTTTCGGGCTTCGGGGGTGGCGGCGAATAGCTTTCGAACCGAATCCATGGCCTTGGTGTATGTGAGCAGGTTGGCCCGAGATGTTCGGCCGATGGGATGTTGGTCGACCATCACCGCATCATCGATTTTGATAAGCCCGGCCAGGGACCCGTGTCGACCCGGTTTCCCCTGGGGATCATTTTTACCACGCTTTACGGCCTTATAAAGAATATCCTGGGCCAGCGTCGATTTGCCGGATCCGGACACCCCGGTGAGGCAGACAAAAAGCCCCAGTGGAATGCGGGCCGTAATTCCCTTTAAGTTATTCTCTTTGGCATTGCGGATGGCGAGAAATCGGCCTTTCTTGGGGCTTCGCCGGCTCTCAGGCACCGCGATGCGCCGCTTGCCCCTCAGGTACTGTCCGGTGAGTGATTGCTTGACCTGCCGGGTGGGTCCAAAATAGATGACCTCGCCACCCTTTTCCCCGGCTTCGGGCCCCAGATCGAGCAGATAATCGGTTTGCTTGATTATCTCCGGATCGTGTTCCACCACCACCACCGTGTTGGACAGATCCCTGAGTTTTTGAAGAATGCGGACCAATCGATGGCTGTCCCGGGGATGCAGTCCGATACTTGGCTCATCTAAAACATAGAGCGTGTTGACCAGCGAGGCCCCCAGCGAAGAAGCCAGGGCCACTCGCTGGACTTCGCCGCCGGAAAGGGTGCGGGACTGGCGATCCAGGGTCAGATATCCCACGCCCAGGTCGAGCAGACACTGAAGGTGGTTTTTCACTTCCGCCAATACCATCCCGGTTGCCTCATCGGTTTGTGAGATTTTCACCTCGTTAAAAAAAGTTGCCGCGCTGCGGACATTCAGGGCGTAAACCTGCGCGATGGTTCGCTCGCCGATCCGATACAGAAGCGGCTCTTGCTTGAAGCGCGTCCCGTCACAAGTCGCGCAGATGTCGTAACTGCGATACCGTGAGAGAAATACCCGGACGTGCATTTTATAGGT
>JAFDDL010000656.1 GCA_019310865.1 Deltaproteobacteria bacterium
GTTCGCGCAAAAATTAATTCACAATTTTAGGTGTTGAGGCGCCCAGCTGGCAAGGCACGAAAATTAAAGAATATCAGGATATTCTGTATTTTCGTAACGCCGCCAGGTGGGATGAATCGACGCATAAAATGTGAAGTTATTTTTGCGCGAGCCCTAAGCCTTTCCATTGAAGCTGCGGCGCACATTTTCCTTAAGCCGCTTGGACTTGGAGTTGATAAAAGAATACCCATAGCGGATATTTTTTTCCATCAGATCCGGATAATAACGCAAATTCGGTCGGAGCTTGGAGCCGTTGGTCGTCACCTTCCGGAAAAAATTCATCTCCTTGCCCATCACTTTGACCCGTTTTTCAATAATGGCGTCAAGGAAGGCTTTCCGACCCGCGTCACCGGAAAAATAGGTAACCGCCCTGCCGATATGCCCCAGAGCATGGCCGTCGCTGCCGCCGGTAATGGCCTTGTCCAAATTGAAGCCGAGCACTGCGCATTGCATGTTCCAGCGGTTGAGATTGCCGGCATTGATCACCTCAACACCGTCCACCAGCGCCAGTAAGCGATTGAGACGATCCTCGGGAAACTGAAGGTTGCACACACCGGTATAGGCGGCGCAGTAAGGGTGCGGAAAAATGACAACGCTCCGGTACCGGCGGGCGCGTTCAATGATCGTTTCCATGTCCAGCGATAGGGAACTCATGAGCCCGGACCCCATAAAGGGCTTCACATTCGATTCATAAAACCGCCCGAGGCTTTTGACATCGTAAAAATAGATCAGCAGATGACTTCCCTCGACGGAGGTCACCTCAATGCCCGGAATACTCAGAAGGTTTGGGTCGCGGTCGATTTCAACAGCGCCGGCGATGGCATTGTGATCGGTGATGGCCACACCGATGCCGAGTCGATGCGCCCGTCTGGCAATAGCCCGGACCGTATTGAGACCGTCTGAATGTCGCGAGTGCAGATGCATGTCCATCACGGTATGTGAGCGGGCAAGTTCATGCAGGTCCGGCCTTTGAAAGTCAATCCGATTGTTTGTATTCATATATGTCTCATTTCAACGGCGCACAAGTCACCGGGAATAGCGAACATTTGTATAAATGATAATATACCTTTTATCGGCTTCGTCAATTTAAATCTGTCATGGCCTTTTTTTTAAAGGCACAGGCCTTGCTTGACACACCCGCTCCATTTCTCTATATTTTCGATGCTCCAACCACTGGTTTCGCATGCACTGAATGAAATGCTTTCCAAAAGGAGCGGAAGGGAACGGCGCGCTATGTACGAAAATTTCTTCGGGTTCAAGGAACGGCCCTTCCAGCTCGTACCCAATCCGGCATACTTATTTTTGAGCCGCAGTCACGAGGAGGCATTGGCACATCTAACTTACGCCACCCACCAGGGGGATGGATTCGTTGCCATCACCGGAGAAGTGGGCACCGGAAAGACCACACTTTGCCGGGCCTTTATCGAAAGTCTGGATGAAGAGACGGAAGTCGCCTATATTTTCAATCCCAAATTGACCGCCCATGAATTGCTGGAAAGCATCTGCGATGAGTTCGGCATCCAGGTAAGCGCTGAAACCATCAAGGATCTGCTCGATGCCCTTAACCGCTTCCTGATGGATCAAAAGGCCTTGGGGAAGCAAGTCCTGCTGGTCATCGATGAGGCCCAGAACCTCACGCAAGAGGTCCTGGAACAGGTCCGACTCCTGTCAAATCTTGAGACCAGCACGGAAAAGCTATTGCAGATCGTCCTGGTGGGCCAGCCTGAAATGGCCGAAAAGCTCGAAGCCTATGAACTGCGGCAGCTGGGCCAGCGCATCAGTCTCAGTTGTCACCTGAGCCCACTGACCTTCAAAGAGTCGATGGAATATATCCGGCACCGGGTTCGAATCGCCGCCCGAAACGCCGGGGTTCCGTTTTCTCGAAATGCCTTTCGAAAAATATTCACCTATTCCAAAGGCATCCCCCGGCTCATCCATATCGTTTGCGACCGGGCCTTGCTGACCGCTTACGGCCTGAACACGCATCGTATCAACGGTCGAATCACCGCCGCCGCCATTCGGGAACTGGCAACCCAGGGCGATGCAAAGCGATTGCGCCGCATGGAAATTATAAAGATCAGTCTTCTGACAATCTTGATCGGCGGGCTAATAGTCCTCTTTTTTGTCAAACCCTCTGAGCTGGGAATCGAGCGCGTGTTAAACTCGGTCAAAAGTTTTAAAATTCCCAAAACTGAAATAACAAAAGCGCCCGCATCACCTGACACACCCCAACTCGGTCCCCAAAAACCTGATCAGCCTAAACCTGATCAACCAAAATCTGAATCGGGAAAAGTTCAATCGAAAAAGACAGCACCAAAGCCGCCCAAACCGGACGCGGTAACCGCATTAGATAGCAGGCCCTCGGCATTGGGCCACCAACCGCCAACTGATGAGCCGGCCAGGGCGCAGCTCAACCGCCCCCAAACGGTCTCCCTGGCCCATGCGCTGGCCCATTGCGATTCAACTGGATCCATGCGAACGTCCCTGGCAAACGCGATAGCCATGTGGGGCAAATCAGAGCCCCTTCAACAGCACGAAAAATATCTGATTGATGAAAAAACTTTCTTCACCCTCACCGCCAGGAAGAACGGTTTTTTAATGGAACGTTTTTCCGGAAGTCTGGAAATCTTGTTTGAGCTAGATTTGCCGACCATCATGGGCTTTCACATGCCCAATGAAGCGTCCCTTCGGTATTTTACTCTCCAGCAAATCAATGGCAATCGTCTGCTGTTTTTAGG
>JAFDDL010000073.1 GCA_019310865.1 Deltaproteobacteria bacterium
TTCGGCACCTCGCGAAAAGATATCCTCTACGACAAAAAGGGTCGGCACCAGATAGGTGCCCGCTTCGAGCATCATGTCGATGGCCTCGTCATCGAGCATGGCTCCGTGCTCGATAGACCATATGCCGGCACGAACCGCATTTTTAATGCCCTGGGTTCCTTCCGCATGGGCCATCACCTCCCGGTTCCTGGCCTTGGCCTCGTAAACAATGGCGGCCAGCTCCTCGGGCGTCCACTCGGTATATTCGGGCGCGTCCGCAGGAGAGGTCACACCGCCGGTGGCGCATATTTTGATAAAATCAATTCCGAGCCTTAATAGCTTCCGGGCGCCTTTTTGAACATCGGGCAAGCCATCGCATATGATTATATTATCAAGCATCATATCTTTCAGCGGTTGCGCACCGGATGGGAAATACCAATCGGCATGGCCGCCGGTTTGCCCCAGCATCCCCGATATTACCATTCGGGGCCCTTCAATCAATCCATCAACCACGGCCTGTCGGAAGCCCACGTCCATTCCCCCCGCATCACGCACCGTGGTAAAACCCGCATGAAGGGTTCGTTTCATGATCTCAGCGGTTTTAAATGCCGCATAGGTCCGATGGGTAAACAGCATCTTTTCAATACTGGGCGATGCAATGGTCAGGTGCGCGTGGCAATCAAACATGCCGGGCATGAGTGTTTTGCCGCTCACATCGAAGACCTGGGCGCCTTCGGGTATGGCAATTTGGTCTTTGGCTCCCGCCGATTCAATGGCTGATCCGATGACCACAACCGCCGCATTAGAAACCGGATCGCCACCATTACCGTCGATAAGCGTCCCGCCCACAAAGGCCTTTACAGTTGTCTGGTTTGTATTCATGAACTGCTCCTATCAAACCCTCTATCATGTCAAGATGTTAGATATCCATAATTATGGTTTCCTCATGGATTCGTATCCCTCTTTGCTTTAATTCGCTTATGAACTCTTCAGCAGGAACATGTTTTAATGGTGACAACATTCCTTTTTCAGTGATGACACCTTTTGCCAACATCCTTGCAACTATTGCAGCTGTGTAGCCAACACCTTTGCTCATGGCCATTATTCCAGTGTCAAGATCTCTCTCAATAAGTATGGTACTTGTTAACCGAATTTTTTTATTATCTTTTAACCCTTCAAAAATATTTACCATGGCGGTCAAGTCTTTTTCATCTGCCTGGTATTCGAGCTGAGGTCCCAGAAATTTGTCAAGGAAATCAAAGGGGGTAACCTTATTGTCAAAACCATTTACCGGCTGTTCACTTAAAAAACCCAATTGTTTCAACGGTCTCCAAAAAGCACTCCATCCAGGCCATCTCAAGGCATAGCGCCCGGTCTCCTCAATTGTGTCGGACAATCCCATCCTATTGGTAAAGTAGACTGCATCACCATTGGGGATGGCTTCTAATTGACCAAGTCCAGGGAAATCGATATTATGAACAAAGGTTTCATCATGCTGGTTCATCGCCGGGATCTCGATAATTTTTTTATCCTTGATAATCCTGCTATCTCTTAAGGTAGAACTGAGCACGCCTCTCCATATCCAGGACAATTTGTAATTCAATGGATTGTCACAGGCTTTTTTTTCAGGGAAACCACCGCAGTATGATTTTAATGCGTAAAGCTTATCAAACTCTGTTATTGCATGACCATGAATAATTAGATCTATTCCAGGATCCAAACCGCATTCAGGCATGATGGCAATGCCGGCACTTTTAGCATGCTCATCAAGTTTTTTTGCATTATAATCATAGTTGGTATGAACTACACTGACTCCTGCGTCTAAAGCTGCCGCAATCACATTCTCCTTAAACTCTTTTGGTAGAAGATCAATGACCACATCAACCTGGCTATAAAGGGTGATGAGTGCATTTCTATCATTAGCATCCAGCTTAGCTGTTTTTATTTTGTCCATATCTGTAAATTCATTTATTTTTGATAAGTTATCAAATCGAATATCAGCACAGATAATCTCTTTGACCTCTTTATCAGAAGCCAAATCATGCAAGACAGTTCTTCCTTGGGTTCCGCACCCACCTAAAACCAGAAATTTCATTTTTACCTTATTATCGATTTAAGTATCTTTTAATGTATCCACTAGAGAATTTATTTATGCCTATTTATGGATGAGCACCAGACAATTGTCTATAATGCCATGTAAATATTACGGGCCGGCTTACCTCCGTTTTGCTTACATTGATGGCCATACGTCACTATGTTCCAATTTCAAGAAAGGATGAAAATCTATCATGGTAAGGCCCCTTCTGAATTTTCGTCGCGTTGTACCCGTTTGTAGCGAGATTCGATTCGGCGTCTAATAATCCGTTGCCGGCGTTCGTCGATGGGGAAAAACCAAATTGTGATAGCTGATATGAAAAGAAGGGTGATTGGGATCCAAACTAGAACGAGCTTGAGGCCAACAACGGATGTAGCAGCATGGCTAGTGGCGGTCGGATCATAATGAAAAAACTTGAGAATGAAAAATCAGAACCCACTTCCGAGAGCCCCGATTCCCTTCTGGACAAGCGTAAGCAGGGCATAATACTGACCCGCCCGACTTGCGCCTGATTTAAGTATATCGTAGTCGATGACGTCACCCAACATAGCCATGGGGGCCACAGTTCCCAAAACAAAATTTGCATTAATGATCATACATACAAGTAACAAAACACCGAATCCTTCAGAATTAGGCTCAAACAACAAGAACAAAGGCAATAGGAATACCCCTAAAAATGCGCCAACAGACCAGGCACGGTGCCTGCCGAACTGATTCATCATTTTCAACCAAAAGGGCATTGCCAACAAACCGGCCAACAAGCTTGCAAGCATTATAATTGGATACATATCGCCCATTAGCAGGTAGGTATCGAAATACATGAACGCTGCAGCAGAATACACGCTCCCTCCAAAGCCGAACAGAATAAAGCTTGCAATCAGATGCAAAAAAGCTTTGTTCTTGGATAGTGACGCGAAGAGCTCTGAAAGTGTGGCGGTCTCTCTGACCGATATTTGTTTACCTTCGGGAACCAGAAAAATTGCCACTAATACAGCCGGCGGTAGCAGAATAATCGCTATCCATGCCATCATATGGAAGACTTCCGGTGTAAACTCGCTTGTCGCAAATACCGGTAGTAACGGGATCGCAGAAAACAAAGCCAAACCAAGATTCAAGGACACGTTCCGATACGTGACAATTCGCGTTCGCTGCCTGTAGTCATTGGAGAGCTCCACTTGCCACGCCGCGTAGGGGATTTCCGCCATGGTCATGAATAAGTAGAAAAGGATAAAATTGACCATGAAATATGTACCACTCACATTCTCAGGCGGTACGAAAAGGGCGTAAAGAGCAAATAGGGTCAACCCGTACCCGGCCAGCATCCATGGTTTTCTGCGGCCAATACGCGTTTTCGTATGGTCCGACAGATAACCGATTACCGGATCCGTCACGGCGTCAAAAAAACGCGATATTACAAGAACGGTTCCTATCAAAGCAAGGTCCAGCGCGAAATATTTCGCATAGATAGTGGGGAGTATCCCCACCAAGGGGCCATACATAAGCGAAGTAATAAAAGCCGGTGCGGAAAAGGCGACAAGCCGATGGGTCGGCACTTTTTCAGTATCCAACATAAACCTCCATGTGGCCGATTACCTCCACTTTTATTTAACTATTAAAAGCCAACCGCTTCCTTAGGGCCGCATTTTAACAAACTCAACACACACAGCACCATTGGTACTGATATACATTTTATTTTTCTTAAACCTTATCGCCACCATGTTTGAAACTGTATCAAGATATATGCCGTTATCATATTTTCTAAAGGGCATTTTGCCAGTTCTATTGTTATTTAGGATCATCGCATTCTCCGTGAAAATCACCTCATGTATGGCATCAAATTCGGTTCCTATATATTTGCCCGCACAGGACCTGTCTGCTACTGCGATGGCTGTTGGGTTAATCTTAATACCTGTTGTGAAGTTACCATTGTTTATAAGCTTCACATCTCCCTTTTTGCTAAATGCAAATTCCGTATCGAATTGAGGGATGATATACAATCCAACATCTTTTTTAAACAATTCCCACCTAATATCCATTATTGACAAGAAAGTCCCGTCTTCCGTTCTGGTAAACCGAAACACTCTGGCACCCTTTTCGAAATAATATATACCGGAAATGTCCTCATTCTTTGGGACTCTATTATAAATTGAGCTATCATCAGGTAAGTCAAGGACGATATCAAGTACCTTTCTCATCAAATCTGTGTTGATAAAATCTCTTCTGTTGGAAAGGAGTAAAACCGCAATGTTTTGATTGGGAATGATATAAATTTGTGATACGTAACCTGCATCAGCGCCACCGTGCTCGATTACATATTTGCCTTTGTATTCATGCACCATGAAACCAAAACCGTACCCCGTTTTATATCCGTTTTTACACTCGTAAGGTGTAAAAGCTTTGGCCACGGTTTTTTTAGAGAATATTACCGGGCACATTAGCTCCTCTGCCCACTTGATCATATCCTTAACCGTCGTATACAGGTTTGTGGCCCCGTAATTGGAATGAACAACCGGACAATTTAGCACGCAATCAGGCGTAACCGTGTACGCCTCCGCTTTATTTTTTATTAGCTCAAAATTTGTGTCGTGGAAAAATGAGTTATTCATCCCGAGTGGTTTGAATATGGTTTCATCCATATACGCTCTGAAGGATTTGCCCGTAACTTTCGCTACGATTTCAGCCATCAAACTGTAAGAAAGATTGCTGTAAGAAAAAAACGTATCCGGCTCAAAATCGAGGTTTTTCTGTTTTTTGAGCATTGTAATATCCAGATCTTTGGTAATTACATCGCCGTTTGCGATGCCGTTAACCAGTCTGAATGTGGTTGAATTTCTAAGCCCACTGGCATGATGGACCATATGTCTGACGGTTATCTCATGATCGAATCTGGGGAAGTAGTCAAGGTAAGTTTTTACCGGAGCATCGAGATCAATCCAACCTTTCTCGGAAAGAAGGAGTATGGCAAACGCAGTAAACTGCTTGCTTACGGAACCGACCTGCAACACAGAATCAAGAGTAAGCGGTAGATCATATTCAAGGTTCGCCATACCGAACGCTTTTGTATATTCCGTCCTTCCATCCTGTGTCACACCGACAACCACGCCAGGTTTGTCACTCGTATCAAAGTCATTGAAGAGCGCATCAATTTTCTGTGATTTACTATTGTCCACTTATTTCTCCTGCTTTTTATTTTTATCACATAAAAAAATTCCAATCAACATCGCAGGGAGGCAGCATGTTTCAAAAGGAAATATCAAACAGGCGGGAAAGCGCAGGGCAAAGTCCAAAAAGACTTTGCCCTGCGATGTTTTACATCAAGCTCGCTTGTGCCTGCCTCAAAAGTTTGCCGTAAATTGCAGGCTGATGGTGCGCGGCCGGTTACGATAAAATCCAAAAGCGGGATAGGGATATACATCTAACTCAGCCAGTTCATCTGTCACGTTGCTGACTAAGATTTGGACACCCCAGTTGGCAGCTGTCACGCCCGCATGTAAATTGACTGTTTCGTAGCCATCAAGGGCGGTGGGTGAACTAAGCCCGGTTTGGGTTTGTACGAACTGCTCGTCCATAAACTGGACATCAGCGCCGGCATATCCCATGAGGCCTTGGCGAATGGGAAAGGCATACTCTGCAAATGCGCTTCCGCTTAACTCGGGCGACCAGGGAAGCGGGGCTCCGTTCGGAATGGTGCCCCTAGCGGTTGCTGTTTCCTCTGTTATCTCCGCCTCTATGGAGTAATTAAGATTTAGCCCCAGCGTTAAGCCGTAAACCGGCTGAGTGAGCAGTTCCATCTCAAAGCCGGTGCTACGGGCCTCAGAAGCGTTGATGATAAAAGACTGCCCGATTTCACCCACATCGGATACCTGAACATCCTGCCAATCAATATAATAATAGGCGGCATTAATCCTTAGCCTACCGTCAAACCAGTCACTTTTGATACCCGCCTCATAGTTGTTCGTGCTGTCCGAGTCAAAGGTAGGGTCTACCCTTTGGCCAAATCCGAAATCGGCTGAACGTTCGTTAGTGCCCCCTGGGCGAATCCCCTGGGTAAACTGCGTGTACAGCATCATGTTGTCAACTGGATTGTAGGCCAAGGCCAATTTGAATAAGACATCGTCGTCCGTCACCTCGCTTTGCGTTCTGCCACTGACAAGTTCAAACGGGTTGAAAGGATTCAGGAAGATCTGCTGATAGAGAGAGTTCCCCTCTATTTCCTCCCGGAACCATCGTGCGCCACCGGTCAGGATAAGGTTGTCCAGTATTGCATAATTTACATCACCAAATACAGCGATCTGTTCAGCTGTCTGCATAACATCAAAGGCAAAGATTGTCTCATTCCCGGTCCCAAGCAAGAGCGGGGCACTGGGAAGATGCCACTGATCACCATTTTCGCGGTCACGATAAAAGCCGCCAAACACCCAGGAAAATGGACCTTTGGCTGTCGAAACCAGGCGTAGCTCTTGAGTGAAGGTTTCGGTTTGGCTCGCTCCGTCTGTACGTATAAAGGGCGAATCCAATCCAAAGACAGCGGCCAAAAATGGTTTCATAAAAGAATTGTTGGTTAGCGAAGCATCTGCGAGTAATGTAAGATCACGATCGTAATACGACGTATTAGACGTCAGTTCGGCCCAGCCGAGATTGTATTCAAATGTGAGGGCAAACAGCTTATATTCGTCACCAAAATCCTCGTTATAGGGTAGCTCCCTGAACCAGGTTAAATCCGGATATAGGGGAGAATCATAGGCTGGGCTGCCGCCGTCTATTTTTTGATAGATGAAAGTGGGGGATATCGATAGTTTCTCAAACGGCTCAAATCTGAAAGTTGCGCGGATGTTGCTCTTTCGGTAACTGTTGGTACCTTCGTCTCCAGAATTCGCATCATCCACAAAACCATCATCGTTATTGTGGCTCCCCGAGACACGCAATGCCAGCTTGTCATCTATCAGCGGAACATTAACCAGGGCGTTTGTTTTATAACTATAACCAGAACTGTTTTCTGTTTTAGAACCGGTCAACTGAATTTTACCCTCGAATTCATTCATTTCTGGTTTGCGTGTAATCAACCGGACCGTACCGCCGAGGGACCCCTCACCATACAACGTGCCCTGGGGGCCTTTAAGCACCTCAATGCGTTCGAGATCGAATAAAGCGGCATCGGGGGCCTGTAGCGCGCTGGATATCGGCGTATCGTCGATATAGAACCCCACCGTGGCGGATGCAGTTGGGCTATCGGCAATAGCGGAAATTCCCCGAATCTGCAATGAATTAAACCCATTGCTTCCAACATTGATCGTCAGTCCAGGGATCCTATAGATAAAATCTTCGAACCCGTCGGATCCGATTTTTTCCAGGGTTTCTCCCGTTAACGCCTGGATACTCATCGGAATATTTTGGATCCTTACCTCGCGCTTACTTGCTGTGACCACCGTGTTCTCAAGAATGTAATCGTCGTAGGATTCTCCTTCAGTTTTTTCTTCTTCTGACTTCGCCATATCGCTAGGTTGATTCGCCTTGTCAGTATTTTTCGCCTGTGTAGCATCTGGTAGCGCTTGGGCTTTTTTATCCGAGGCTTTGGATGCATCGGCCTTGGATTTAGTTTCCACCTGCGCTTGGTGGTGGTTTCTTTTTATGGTTATTGTTTTTGCACTAGCCTGGTCAACAACCAATCCCGTGTCTTTTAACATCAACTCAAGCGCCTTAATTGGAGAATAGTTGCCATACACTTCCTGGGTAATGGAATCTCCAATATCGTCAGCAGCATACATTAGGCTTAAGCCGGTTTGTTGGGCGAAGGAACGCAAAGCTGCTGCTGCTTTTTGGGAAGGAATGTCGATAATAACATCGGATCCCAAGGCTAACCCATTTGGAACAATGATGAAAACGGCACATAGAAGCAACAATGAGGCTATACAGTGAAATCGCGAAATAGCTTTTGATCGGTTTAGTTGTTTTTTCTGCATCAGTAGAGTACCTCCTTCGTAAACCTGGTTAAAAAAATAATATAAGGTGAAATGATATTTGTCTGACTCTACTTATATAGATGCATTTTAAATAAAAAAGGGAAATGATTTTTTCATAGATAGGGGTTTTTCCTTTAATCAAGTTTTATCTCGCCTAAAATACTACTTCTTGACAAGAAGGATCTCACCTGTAGGTGTTTCTTTTTCGATAACGGGCAGGATCTTTTTCAGTGCAACCAGGAAGTTTTTGCATTCGCTGATATCATAGATCAGGGTAATTTGTTTGTTTTTGAGATCATCGTCCCCAATGATAATCTTCTGGTGTAAATATCGGTTGACCTCGGTAATAATTTCGCTTAAAGGGGCCGCATCAAAGTCAAAGATCCCGTTGCGCCAGGCCTTGATATAATCGATATCGGCAACCTGTACGTCGATACTATTCTCCTCTGTATCAACAAGGATTTTTTCTCCAGGAGCGACTATATTTTCGGAAAGCTCGTTTTTCTCGCTTGCTGTATAAGGGGCCATTGCATTGGTTTCACTCTTTTTTTCCAGAACCGGCTTCTCTTCAACTCGTTTCTGCCTGACCCGAACTAGTCCCTCCAGAACTGCAACCGTCACCTTGTGTTTCTCACCCTTGGATACATCAAACTCCGTACCTATCGCACGAACTTCCAAATCACCCGCTGTGACGATGAAGGGTCTTTCGGGATTATGGGCCACAGAAAAGAGTGCCCTGCCGCGCACAAGGTCTATGCGACGGGCCGTTTCTAAATGCTCAACGTAAATAAGAGTTGCCGTATCCAGCAAGACCGTGGAGCCGTCCTCCAGGGGTATTGTTTTTTGTTCACCGAGTTTTGAGTGATAGGATTTGGGTTGCTCAATCGGCGAATATACGCCGTTTTGAAACATCCAAAGTACCAAAACCACCAAAATGACCGTCACGGCAACTGCAACCGGACGAAGCGCTGTCATTCCCGTAAAAATTCCGCCGAACCATCTTTTAAGGCTGGAAAACTGTAAGCAAACCCGGGTGAGGAACTTTTCGTGGGCCACCAGCGGATCATCATTCAGCTCATCTGTGTGGTCCCATATAGCACTTAAGGTATCAAGCTCCGTCTCAACCAGCGGGTTATCTTTCAGATCGTCTGTTCGGTCCCATATGGCACTTAAGATATCAAGTTCCATCTCATTGATAGGATTTTCCGATTGCCACGTTTCAAATTCGGTTTTCTGATCCGGAGTCATTGCCCCTTCTTTGATCCGTATCAACCACTCGTAGGCTTTATTCATTTTCTTGTGGGACAGAGCCCCTTGTTGTTCTTTCGTTTTCATTATCCTTCAACCCTTTTGGAGTTTTTTCCGGCATTGAGACAACACTTCTTTAATATGGTACTTTACCATTCTATCCGAGATTCCCATCCCAGAAGCAATCTTTTTGCATTTCAAGCCCTTGAAGCGGTGTAGAATAAATGCTTGGCGGGCTTCGGGTTTTACCTTTTTAAGCACCTCTTCTATAATCGCCAGCACCTGTTTAGATTGCAGAATTTCCTCAGGAGATGGCGCACTGCATACGAGTTCTATTTCACTAATCGGTATGTGTTGCCCTTTTTTTCGAAGCCAATTTTTACGTGCATGTTCTTTTAGCAGGTTGCCCGCCGTTTTTAAAATATAGGTTTTGGGGTATCTAATCGTCTCTTGTGCATGTTTTCGGGCAATTCTCAAGTAGACCTCCTGGGCCAAATCCTCCACATCCTCCTGGGAATCCAGGTGGCGGGATAAAAATCCGTGCAGCATATAAATATATTTTTGATAAAGCTCGGAAAAATCCTTTTTCGGGTCGTCGGACACCTCTTGTTCAATCTCGGCAGTCGGTAAAGGCAATTCCATGCTGGTGACCTTCAATTTTTTCCCCTCGGGCGATTGTAGTCTATGTTTATGCATTTTAGTTCTATCTATATATGTAGATGCATTTCGTTTAAAAAAGGGAAATAATAATTTCAAAAAAACATTTCATAATTTATTTATTACATGAATCGAAATGTTTTTCAATGTGAGGCTATGAGGCATGGTTATATCCATAATTTTCCCTTTATAGTAACTGAATATAGTGAAATGAAAAAAACCTTAACAGTTCCGCATATAATTTTTTTTTGGATGGCGCAAAACTATAGGTCATGTGATTCGTAAGACAGCTTGCAGCTAAAGCCAGATGATGGATCTTCGATAAGGACTTTTTGAACCATGCAAGCACACAGTTTTTCTGATTTGGGATACGAACATAAAGCAACGAAAAGCCGACCGCTGTTTTACCTTGTGCTACATAGTTGCATGTCACCAGTTTTTCTCAATTTATAAATATGTTAAGTTCCTAGATAAAGTTAGCCAATTCCAACATGAGAACCCTAACTCGGCGTCCGATTTAACAATATCAAATTGATTTCCGGAACCTTTTCATTCTGCATGGTCCGCAAGCCCAACCAAAATAGGCTTTTTTGCCATTAATTGGTGAATATCACCACCATTTTTGACTCGGAAATCTGTCAAATTAAATATAACCATCTGTAATTTATTGTTATATATGACTTGGCATGCCTTCTGCTATACACATAGTCATCAAACAAAAAAACGCTAAAAGATACCAAAAAGGAGAATGACAATGAGCAACCAGAATTTACGACATTCAGCGAAAAGGAAATCATCGATCATTTTTACCTTCGTCATTTTTCTGTTGGCACTTTCGGGATTTGTCGGTGTAAGCGCCTGGGCGTTTGATGAAAACAAGTCGATTGCAGAAACCATTGTGATCGCCGCAAGTGGTGAAAATACCAAGGGTAAAGGCCACGTTCCTGATATTGTTGCCTTTGACTATATCAACCTGAAAAACGACAAACCGTTATCCCTTCAAGGTTTTCATCTGGTACGGCCTGATATGCCAGATATAGAGAACCAACTGGCTAAAGCCGAACTGTCGGGAGACAATACATTTGATCAACGTACCCGAGTGATCACTGTCAATCTGCGGGATCAAAAA
>JAFDDL010000074.1 GCA_019310865.1 Deltaproteobacteria bacterium
CAGCCACCTTAGGACACCCCATGTCCCAAAAGATCTTGAAGTTCAAACCCATTCCGCCGAGATACTTCTCTGGTTCATATTCCCGGGTCGAGACTCTGGAGATGTTTCCATCCGGTAAGTCTACATGCAAGACGCTCCCTGCCCACGCGTGTGAATTCGCCTGTTTCAGTTTCGCTCCGCTTGCTTCCCACCCGCTTTCATTTTCCGCAAGGCCAAACCCTTTAATATTTCGATATAGAATCGGTTGGCGCCATTTCTTTGCTTAGCATCAGTTGCTCCTTTCACGCATTTGCATCTCTTATGGTTATTTCCCCGTAAAACAGCCCTCCAGACTGGTCTTGAGGACGCGAATCAGTTCTTCCATATCCGCATCGGTGTGGGCAGGAGAAATAAAAGCAATATGTGAATGTTCCGGAACGAAAATGCCGTCCAGTCGCAATCTGAGGTTGAATTCCTCTACGGTTTCCATGTCCTCCTTGATCCGATCCCTTGGCTTTGTCACAGGCGGCTCGATCATATGGACCTGCCACATGGACCCCACGCCGGTCATGGTGGAGGCAATCCCCTTTGCCTTTGCAAACTCGTTGTAGCTGCTCCGAAGGTAATCGCCCCTTGCGGAAAGGTCATTGTAAATCTTGGGATTGTTCTCGGTCAAGTAATCCATCATGGCAATGGAATTGGCCAGAGTGACGGGATTACCGCTGAAGGTGCCGGTGAGCAAAATGGGAGGATCCAGCTTGAACACCTCGTCGAAAATTTCCTTACGGGTGGCCACTGCTCCGATGGGAGAGCCACCACCCAGGGCTTTTCCAAATAGCCCGATATCGGGCGTCACACCGAACAACTCCTGTCCGCCGCCCAGGGCCAAGCGAAATCCAGTGATGATTTCGTCAAAAAGAAGCAGCACGCCACACCTTTCGGTAACATCCTTCAGCTTTTTCAGATACTCCGGTTCAAAGGGAATGGCGCCCCCGACGCCGAGAACCGGCTCCAGCATGACCACCGCCAAATCATCCGCGTTTTCCTCTATCAGCTCAAAGGCCGCCTCCCGGCCAAAGGGCAGCAGAACCATGTTGTCCTTGGCATGCCGCTCCATACCGGCCTGGACCGGGACTGGATTGGGTCGGTCAACCGGCCCCATCTTATCCTCGTTCGGCCGCACGCTCCACAAAGAGTATTCGTTAGAACCGTGAAACGTGCCCTCGAACTTGGCAACCTTGTTTTTTCCGGTATACGCCCGTGCCAATGCCACTGATTTATGGACGGCCTCGTTACCGGTGTTACAGAGCATTATCTGCTCGGCACAGGGAACACACCGGATGAAGCGTTCACCGAAGGCAAGCTCCGCCGGTGTGGGAATCCCGTAATAAATCGGACCGGATTCAAGTTGCTTTTGGATGGCCGCCACATTGGGGGCCGGGCGGTGGCCGAGCAATAACACACCGAAACCCATGCAAAAGTCCAGGTATTGATTGCCGTCGACGTCCCAAACTTGTCCCCCATCCGCCCGTTGAGCATAAAACGGCCATGGGTCAAAGTCGCGGACCGAGCTGATGTCGCCATTGGGCAAAAATGCTTCCGCTTTTTTACTAAGTGCGCCGGATTTTGGTGTGCGCCGCCTGATTTCTTCCTTAAATTCTTCTATAATCCTACGCCGTGACATAAAGGGCTCCTTTTAATGTAACATCACTTGAGGTTTTTTATTTCACAGTCCCGTCACTGTTTTTCGAAACAGCTCATAAGATAGTATAATTATTGGATAGTGTACCAAAGATAGCAGAAATATGGGGCAAGCGGCTACCACCTTTAGGTGAACAAGGGGGTGAATTTTAGGGATTGGTCGCTACGATGAAGACAATTAATGAATTGCTGAGGTTGCAGGCACGCGATTTCCTCCCGAGAACCGGTGTCATCCTTTATTGGAAATATTCAGCTCTTTCGCTCGCAATACCGCATGTATTCGGGTGGTTACATTTAATTTCCCATACATATGGTTGATGTGTTTTTTTATCGTACTGACAGAAACAAATAGTTTGTCTGCGACTTCTTTATTTGAATAGCCATCTGCAATCATGGATAATATTTCCACCTCTCGCGGTGTCAGATACTCCGCCGGACTTACCGCCACTCGACCGGCCTTCACGTTTGACATTTTTTCAAACCCGCAACTCTTGATGAGATAATCCACATGTGTTTGAACTTTTGGTTGCGGGCTTTGTCTCAGATCGATGAGTATCTCCCCGATGAAGGGCGCATAATTTATAAAGGGCCGGACATAGCCGTCTTTTTCCGCAAAAGCGACGGCCTTTTCCAGGACGGACAAAGCCGCTTTCTTTTGCGTGAGGGCATGCAGCGCCGCTGCATAAATGATATCGATTTTAAGCACGGATTCCATCCGTTGGCGGTTGAAAGACCTGGGCCGTATGGTATCCAACGATTCGATGACCGCGACATATTTTCCCTGCATGAGGCGTAGATGTGCCATTACCAGGCAGTCACTTTCATATTTTTCAGAAAACGGTTCATCGAGTCGAAAATTCCGCTTTTTTTCCCATTGGACGGCCGAATCCGTTTCACCATTCAACAGATATAGCCGGGCCCCGTCACTCTCGGCATAGTCAATGAAAAAGGGACTATTGGATCGAATTGCAAACGCCTGGGATTTTTCGATACAATGCCTGGCTTCCAGCGACTCACCCATCGCCAGACATATAAGCGCTTTAAGTCGATATCCTTCGGTCTGGAAATCTATTAATTGAGGGGCCGATAAGTATTTGAGTGCGTCAGTGATATGTTCGAGGGCCGCATTGAGTTCGTTTCGAAAATAACATATCACGGCCATATCGAAATGATATGTCTTTCGAAAATCCGGAACCGGTATTCTTTCCGACTTCGCCCAGTCCAACCCCTCCTTCAAAATCGCTTCCGCTTCACGCAAATGCCCCTGGATCCTTTCAACTCTGGACTGCAACAATTTCATAGTGCTCATACCGAAACTGATCCCGGCATCACGATAAATATTAAATGCGTCCTGGTTGAGTTCAACCGTTTTTGTAATATCACCACTGTGGGAAAAAACCCAGCTGGCCCATTGTGTCAAGTCCGCGTAGACAATCGCGTTGTCCGAAGATACCTGTTGGCGCGCCTGGAGTAGCTTCTCGGCATTCTGGTTTAGCGGGTCTTTTACTACGGATATCTCATGCTGCAGCAATAAGAGCAGTTCTTCAGCATATTTTTTCTTCTCCCTTGGATACCGTGACAGTTTATCGGGCATATTTTTTTTCAGTTCACGGAGAATTCTCTCTGAATTTTCAACATATCCTTGATGGATCTTTTCAAAACACTCGTATATCGCAAGAATAAAGCGCTGATTCAGAAGCTTGTTCGGCAGTTTATTCAGCCAGCGCCGGGCCTTTTTAATTTCCATGTTGCTCAGCAGGGACAGCATATGATCTTCCATAATATCCGCTGCAAATTCCATATCCTTTGCGGCAATGGCATGGTAAAAGGCTTCATCCAGCAAATTTTGTCCCGAAAACCACAGCGCGGCGGCCTTATGAAGGGATGATATGGATTCAGGGCTATTTTGGGATAGGCGCAGTCGCAACGATTCAGCAAACAGCTGATGATACCGAAACCAATGTCGCGCGCTGTCCATGGGTAACAGAAACAGATTGTTTCTTTCTAACTCCGTGATGATATCGCCGGCATCCGCCCGGCCGGTTAATTCAGCACATAATTCAGCATTGAATCTATCCAATATGGCGGTATTCAGTAAAAAACGCTGCACCATTTCCGGCTGTGCGTTGAAAACCTCAGTGATCAGGTAATCGGTTATTTCCCATCCCGAATTGAAACCGGCTTTCTCAATCTGCCTGACCTGTTTTGAATCCTGGATCGACAGACCCGTTAACTGCAGGCCGGCCGCCCAGCCCTCCGTCCAGTCATAGAGCGTGTCAAACTGTTCGTCCGGCAAATCAACCTTCAATACCTCACTGAAAAACAACTGGGCTTCTTCCCGGTTAAAATTCAGCTGCGCAGCTTTTATCTCGGTAATCTGACCCCATGATCTGATACGAGCCAAGGAAAACGGTGGCTGCAGGCGTGACAACAGCACAATATGCAGTTGCGGTGGTGTATTTTGTATCAGGGCTGAAACGGCATCGTGGATTTCCTGGTTTTCAATCACATGGTAATCGTCCAGGACCATGTACAGATCTTTTTCCAAGTGGCCCAAATGATGGGCCACCATGCCCACTGCATCCGATGCGGATAACGTTTTCTGGCCTTGCAGAAACGGGCTGAACTTAGGCTCAAGCTCCGGGGCCACAAACTGGAGCGACGTCATCAAATATCGAAAAAAAAGATCGGATTCATTGTCAGTCTTGTCCAGAGAATACCACGCCGCTGGTAATTTATGCCGATCCATCCAAAGACAGGCCAACGAGGTTTTACCGAACCCCGCCGGTCCGGCGATTAAGATAAGCCGCTTATCCTTTCCCTTCTGAAGAGAACTGACCAGCTGTGGTCTGTCCACCATGTGCGTTCTCAGGGATGGGATCGTAATTTTCGTTTCTATCAACATGGTGAAGATAACACTTTGTTGCGTAACATACCTAATAGATATGTAAATTTATCGAAAGGGGATGCCCGGTTCAGGCAAAACTCACCAGATTCTACCAAACATTTATCAAATGGCAAGCTTTTTATTGAGAACCATTGCTATATGGAGGGGAGGTGGTTTTTTTTAATGGAAACAGCTATTTCTCACAGCGGATTACCGAGACAGCAGTCTCGCCGGGTTTTTTACGGTCATTTGTTCAATCTGCGTTTCGGACACCTCGGCCATCCGCAACTGGGGCAAAACGGCCCGTGTCAGGTGGCAATACCCACCTCCACCAAACCGCCGGGTCAGTATCTTCAGATATCGGTCTGTTGCCAGAACGATCTGTCCGGCATAGCCGGCCTTGCATAGCTCGGCCGTGGCAACCACCAGCATCCACTCCGGTGGGCTGTAAAAGCCCATATCCAGGAGGTGATAATCATGACCGAAGCAGTCATGCCCGACCGCAAGGCCCTGATCCAGAAGCTCTTTGTTGAAATCGAGTTTCAGCTTCCTGGCCTCGGGATCATTCATCAGGGTTTTAAGATCCATGGACGTCAAATGATTTTGCATGTGGCACATCAGGATCCGCTGCGGATCCATTCCGGCATCGAGCAATGTTTTAACAACCATTCGGACCTGCTCCGGCGTCATCCCGAGCCCATGATGGATGGAGGCGGATAGGCCGGTTTCATTGGAAACATGCGCAATGGCTTTCAGCAGCTTTTGCCCCTGATCGGTGCGACCTTCCTCGATTGCCGCCTTAAGATGCCCAGCCTTGATTCCCGTATCTTCGATACCGTTTCGAACTTCACCAAGCAGATACTGTTCGTATTCCCGGGTCGACATGTCTTTGAATTTATCGGGCCAAGAATCTTCGGAATAGAGGCCCGTGGTGGCCACCACGTGGACACCGGATTTTTCCGAAATGCGGCGGATCGCACGAATATCGCTGCGAAGCCCGGGAACGCTCATATCCACTATGGCAGAACCGCCGGAAGCCTTGAAATCAGCCATCTCCGCGACCATGGTTTCCTCGTCATGCATACTCACGGCATCCCAGGACAATATGAAATTTTGCCTGTGGTAGTAACTGTTGTCCAAAGTCAGTTTATCATTTGCCTTTACCGGAAGCTCGTCTTCCGGTGGCAGCGTTTTCATCCATCTTTTCCGGTAAATGCTACCGTCATATACGATGTGCTCGTGCATTGAGGTCAGGCCCAATGATTCCGCAGCAATCGGGCCCAAAACCGTCATCACTTCCGGCATGATTGTCTCCTTATGTTTCGTTTACAATGTTATGTCTGATCTCTATTTTGGGAAGCCCCTTCGCCTGAGCGAAATCGTTGTAGCTACTGTGAAGATAATCGCCCCAGGCTGAAAGTTCATTAAAAATCGAGAATTTTGAATCTGGTAATTTCTCTTAAACCGTGCATTCCGGGATTGACGCCATGACCGGGGTATCCGTGTCGGACGTCCGATCCGCCTTTAACGCCGGTTTTACGCCCATCACAACCATGGCCATGTATAGTCCCGCTGAAATCCATCCGAGTGTAATATACCCGCCCCCCACATTCAGAACGACACCTGCCAGAAAGGGGCCGAGTGCGGTGCCCACGGCTATCACCCCCGCTGCGGCACAAGTTGCCCGGCCCGATCGATCAAAAAACGCCACAAGACCATTAAAAAGCGGGAGGAAATAGGCGATCGCCATCGCCTGAACAATGGCGCCCATGGAAAACCATACCGTAGACTGTGTATAGACCAGCATAAAAATTGCGGCGACTTGGAACACAACACCTATAATCAGTGGTACGGTACGCCCGTACCGGGTACCGAGCACACCGCAAATAAGGGCGCCAAAAATCGAACAAAAAAGACTCAAGGTAAGGATCATGCTGATTCTGGAGGTTGCGATCTCAAGCAATACGCCGATTCTTTCCACGAATGGATACAGCGTGTTGAGTCCGATGCAAAACAGTCCCATGCCGATTATCAGCATATATACATCCCGGCTGAACTTTTGGTCCACTTTTGCTTTCGTTTCAACCGGTGCTTCATCATTTTTAGGGAACCATAGGAAAATGGGAATCATGATAAGGGAGATTCCACCCAGGGTGACAAATGAGCCGGCAGGCCCCAACTTCTCAACAAAAATGCCAATGAGGATCATCATCAGCATGGCGAACGTGACCTCAAAACCCACATAAATCGAATAGGTCCGGTTCGGATCTCTGGTCTTGGCAGCCATTCCGTAAGCCAAGGCATACAGCGTCCCTTCAGCCAGCCCGACAACGCCTCGTGAAATGACAAATACCACCCACGCTCCCCGAATGGCGCATAAAGCCGATACCAAGTTCCCCAAAAAAAGGACTGTGATTCCGACAATCGCCAGTTGCTTCACCTTCAGTTTTTGGAAAACGGGAGACAGGACGAGTCCCGCGATCGCCATGGTACCAAATTCCAGGGATGATACCAATCCGCTCGTCCCTTCCTGGACACCGAACGCATCTGAAATGCTGCCGATAATCAGGGGGATGACGTAGAGCATGACCACCCCGACTGCATCGGCTGCCGTAAGGGCTACCAGAGTCATTTTGGTAGTGATGATTCCGGCAGCGTTTCCCGCTGCTGACGATTTTGACTGCGTCATGATCCTGTCTCCTTCTATAGATTTTCTCCCAGTTGCCGGCGCCGTTGCAACGGGCTGCCGGTCGTTATGCGCTGTTTCATCTGCGGGCCGCCGGCCACGCGGCCCGCAGACTTTTCATCAAAGACCCCGTTGGATGGGCGTGGACAAGCTACTTGACAGACCGCATCAGCCGTTTCGGGCCGTATTCACTTCGGTTCGCGTCTTCCGCCGGCCAATCGTAACTGATATTAAATGTCGAGTGCTCATCGATAAGATCGTGCTGAAAGTCCTGATAATAGGTGAACGACCCGGTATCCGGTACCCAGCTGTAGTACAGGTGGAACGTTCGCCACAGATTGCCCTTCTGATCATAACACTTGTAATACAGGAACTGAAGTGTCTCCTTATCGACATACACCATCCGTTTGCTGTAGACATAGGTCGAATCGAGCTGCTTCATCTCCACCTCATAGACCATTCGGCGCTCGAGCTGCACACTGCGCCACGGGTAGCCGCCGCTTTTGGTATCCAAGTAGGGTGCCCCGGTGGTGGTGACAAAGGGAATCAGGACTTCTCTTTCCCCCAGCAGCTTCACCTCATAGGGAAACACTTTTGGGTTTAGTTTTTGATCCAATCCGTTGATGTCGTCATAGGTCTGATCCAGGCCGGGATACTGGTCCTGGGTATCCGTACTGGAGTACTTGCGGATTCGCCGCAGAAGCGGCGTATAATACAGCATGTTGTTCAATTTTTTCGGGTGGTTGTATTTGGTGAGAACATAGCGCGTACCATACTGGTCCCGGGGCGCCAGGTTCTCGACAAACGACACCCAGCGCTCATCGCGTTTCTCTGCCTTTTTATTGTACCACAGACCAAGGGGCGCCTGTTTCACACGCCGACACAGTTTTAGCTGGTAGTAGCGTGTCAACCCATCGGTATCTTTTTTAAAATCTTTATCCACCCCGATAAACCATATAATACTCGCGCCCGAATCATAGTAATTGGGTTGCTCGGCCAGACTGTTGTAGACAATCTGCCAGCCGGCCTGGGGCCCAGAGGGTCTTGCAAAGGCAAACCCGTTGTAGAGCTGGCCGGGAAGCATATAGCCGTCAGGGCCCAGCTTGGCCTTCCCGTCATACTTCATCGTGGCTTCGGCCAGACTCAGCGCACCATACACCTGTCGGGGGGGGATCACCTGAAACTCGGTAAAATTTCCCAGCAGATTCTGCCCCTGTCCGCCCGGCTCGTTGAACCGGTCATAAAAAACATCCGGCATCAATTTGTCAAACCCCAGTCGTTTTTTATCGGCCAGGGTGTATTTTCCGGGCGTGATCTCAGGGGCGACTTTTCCCACGACCTCATCGTTGGAAAATCCGCGCATTTTATTCCAGGCGACTTTCGCTTTTTCCTGATCGTGGATCAGAGCATCCCAGGTTTCTTTTTTTAAAAGTTTCTGATAATGATTCGTTTTGGTAAAAATCGGGCTGGGATCATCAAACGGTTGTTTATATTTGGTCAGTTCATCCGGCTTCCAATCGTTGCTGACGATCGGCCCCGCCCCGGCGGTTATCGGCCCGATCAGCAAGGCTGCACACAAAGCGATTATACTCAGTAGGTATTTCATGGGTATTCTCCTTGTTTTAAGTTGTCTTTTTCACGCGACCGGTCTCCCGGCCCAAATGCCTTCCCGGATCATCAACCCCAGGAGTATACGAGTTTAAATGATAAGTTATCCTTGTTTTGAAGTCCCCAAACATCCATATCCTTTCCCTGGAAAAAATTCGCCTTGAGCACCACCGTGATGGCCTCGTTTACATCATAAGCCACGCTGGGGGAGAAGATCTGAACGCCCATGTCGCCATAGGCGTAAAATTCCAATGTCGGTCTCAGTTTGGTATGCCGGTAGCTGGTTGTTGCAAAGAAAAAGTACTCCCACCAGCTCTCCGTATTGGTGATGTAATCATCGAGAAACCAGCCGGACTGCCAGTCCATGTTGCGGTTGTAGACCGTTTCGCCGGCAAGCAGAAGTTGTGAGCGCTGCCACGGCAGAGAGATTTTATAGTCGATCCGAAAACTGGCCTGCAGCAGATCGAACTCGACGAAGTCAAAAAGATAAGCACCCTCAAAATCTTTTTTATCGAAGAAATAAGCGAACTCTAAACCGTAAGACGGGGTCACCCCGCCCAGCCAGCCGATCTGAATCGGTAGTTCACCGGACCAGGACGCACCAATCATTTTCTCCCGGGGGATCACGCCGAAATCGAGAAAGTTCACAATGGGAATGCCGTCGTCATCGTACTTTAAAAACCACGGATATGCCATCCAGTCAATGGAATCGGCCGTGAAATCCATTCCGAAGGTGTTGATAATGGTATTGTCGCGCCCGTAAAAGGCCATGACGGACAAAATATTGGTACCGACCAGGGTAGATATTTTGACGCCGAACTCAAAATAATCCGGATCAAACGCGTCGGGTTCATCCCAGATGAGATCCTGACGGCCGTAGCGAAACGGGTCGCCAAAGTCCCCGATGCCCCAATACCCCTGATCATCTATGGCGTGAGCACCCCAGATACCGGCACCATCATTGCCAAACAGGAAAAGCCCTTGTGTATCGGGGATAAAATCAACATTGGGATTAAAGACCAGCTGAATGCTTGTGTTGTCAAATATCCCGATGGACGTATCGACATCATACTGCACCTTTACCACGGGGATCGGCATGGTAATAAACTCCAGATCGATCTCGGAATATCCACGGCTGAGGTCTAAGGGGTTGATGACATCGGTGACCGGAAAAACTTCGTTTTCACCCCATCGCACGTTTTGTTTCCCGATGCGAATGGTCAGATTCCCGGCGTCGAAGGTCACGTGGGCTTCCTTGAGTAGTTGCCACCACTCATCGTCCACCATCAGGTCATCGCGCGCATCGTCAAAGCCTTTCCGGTTCCAGGTGCTGTCCCCGCTCTTAAGCGCGTAAATCCAGTCCACCGTTAGATAACCCGCGCCATAAAACCTGAGATTATCGGTCAGTTCCACATCGCCCTCCACCAGCAGGTTCATGATGGCTGCGTTGACATCCTTTTCGGTATCATAGTTTTCGCCTTCGATTGAATATTGTATCGATTGGGTCAGGGAGAAAAAAATATTCGCCGGTTTTCCGGCCACTCGAACCGGCTTGGCCGAGCAGGGGACCGTTGCCAACAAGGTCAAAACGGTAATCGCAGCAAATAGCATGAGCAGTTTTCGCTTCATAATCGCCTCCTACACTTAGTTAGGTTCATTAAAATCAATTCATCTTCTCCAGATCCAGGCTCGCTCGTCTGGTCGTCACCTCCTTTCCCCCCTGATCCGTCAATGCTTTCGTTCTACTACCTTACCCTTGGGCTTTCCTGTTGATAAAATTAATAAACCGGGCGCCGGAGCGCTGATATTTCATTCGCCGTTTCTGGAGATAAATTTCGGCTTGATGATATAGATCAACAGCGGGTGCAGGGTCAGCGCCAGCACCACATTGGTCGTTAGGATCATGGCCAGAAACATTCCCATTTGCGCCTGAAATTTCAGATCCGACAGCACCAGCCAGCTTAAAATCGGCAGCACCATGGTCAGCCCGGTGAATACCACCGCCTTTCCCGAGGTGCGAACGGCTGTCAGGATGACCGTCATCCAGCGCTCGGAAAGATCCGGTATCTCGGTTTCCGAAAATTCTTCCCGGCATCGATTGTAGATGTAGATGGCAAAATCCACCCCAACGCCCACACCCACGGCCGCCACCGGCAGCGTGTTGATGGAAAGGCCGATTCCGTTGAGCG
>JAFDDL010000075.1 GCA_019310865.1 Deltaproteobacteria bacterium
AAATCGGAAGTGACGATTATGAACAGCATCGAGGGGGAAGATGACCATAAATATTCGAATATGGGCATGGCATTGTCCCTGGACGGGCAAACACTGGGGATGATCAATTTTCAAGCCGGGGGATGGAACCAGTACACGGAATATCATGCCCATTTACTCTCTTTGGTCCAAGAGCCATTATCCCTTGCCATGTCTAATACACTCAAGTGCCAAGAGCTTGCAAAGATAAAGGGCATGCTGTCCGAAATGAAAAATGAACTCCTCCCGGATCCTGCAAGTGCCGGAAGGGTGAATATTATAGGAAAGAGTTTCGGCCTTAAGGCCGTGATGGAAATGGCGGATATGGTGAGCCGATCCGACAGCCCGGTGTTGCTTATGGGCGAAACCGGGGTCGGCAAAGACGTCATCGCCAATGCCATTCATTATGCATCCAACCGGAGGGCGGGCCCCTTTATCAAGGTGAACTGCGGTGCCATTCCGGAAAATCTTATCGACAGCGAGCTGTTCGGACACGAAAAAGGAGCGTTTACAGGCGCGGTTGGAAAAAAACAGGGGCGTTTCGAACGGGCAAACGGCGGAACCATTCTGCTGGATGAGATCGGTGAACTGCCGCCACAGGCCCAGGTCAGGCTTCTCAGGGTACTTCAGCATATGGAGATCGAGCGGGTCGGCGGGACCCGGGTTATTCCCGTGGATGTCAGAATTATCAGCGCCTCGAACCGGAATCTGGAGGAGATGGTCAGGGAAAACCGATTTCGGGAAGATCTGTGGTTTCGGTTAAATGTGTTCCCCATAATGATACCGCCGCTCAGACGGAGAACCGAGGATATCCCCTCCTTCGTCCATTATCTTTTGGAAGAAAAATCAAAGGAGTTGAAACTTTCCGGGTCGCCTGACCTTGCACCGGGAGCCCTGGAGAGACTCAAAGCCTACCCCTGGCCGGGCAACGTGCGGGAACTGGAAAACGTGATAGAGCGTGAGCTTATCCTCAGCCAGACAACGACACCTGCGCGCGCGCTCACTTTTCAACATATGCACTTTATCCCAACCGAGCATGAGAAAACAGTGCCGGGCAGCCGGAACACGGATCTCCTCCGTCTTGATGAGGTTCTCACAGAGCATTTTCGTCATGTCCTGGAATTGACAAACGGGAAAATATACGGTCCCGACGGGGCGGCAGACCTTCTCGGTATTCACCCGGATACCTTTCGCCACAAATTGAGAAAGCTGGGAATCCCCTTTGGACGCGAGGACCGGAAGCGTCTGTGAGGGTCTAACGTCCAAAGCCCATTGACAAATAACCCATGATAACAACCTAATATACCATCGACCGGACATTGGCTGTTAAATTTATGATAACAGCAAATATGCCGGTAAAAAACAGCATATATGCTGAAATAGAGGTGGTTATTATATAACTACCGTAATTTATAGGTGATAATTATTGGCACGATTTTAGCAATACACTATCCTAAATAAAAACTCATTCAGAAGATATCAGATTAGATGTTTGATCGCTTAGCATTCCAACTTTGTATTTGATAGAAAGGAGCAACCATGGAAATCTATAAGAAAACGAAATCGGCTCAACTGGAGAAACTGGCCCGGCAGGTCATTCCGGGTGGGGTGATGAGCAATTTTAAAAAAGATGAAAACTACCATCCGACCTATATGAAATACGGCAAAGGTTCGCGGATCTATGATGTGGACGGAAACGAATACATCGACTACGACCTCAGTTACGGCCCTTCTTTTTTGGGACACAGCAACGAGCATTTGATACAATCGATCGAAAAGCAGGCCCGGCAGCTTTACTGTGCACCGGTAAATGATTTGGCTGTTGAGGCTGCAAGAAAAGTGTGCGAGCATGTTCCTTCGGCGGAAATGCTTCGATTTGCCTGTTCCGGCACGGAAGCAAACCTGTTCGCCATTCGCGTTGCCCGGGGCTATACCGGTCGCAATATGACCGTCCGGTTTCATGGACATTATCACGGCGGTGGGGACAGTATTGTGGGCGGCATTGTCACCGACCCGGAGAATCCGGTGGTGGTTCCCGGTGAACGCGAGGATGACTTCTGGACCCAGATGACCAACTCGGCGGGTGGGGAAAAATATGCCAAGGGCAACTGCTACATGATCGACTGGAACGATCTGCCGGCCCTGGAGAAACTTCTGACTCGATACGGCCATGATATTGCGGCGGTGATCATGGAACCCGTCATGACGAACTGGTTTGGGTGCGTTCCGGAACCGGGATACCTGGAAGGGGTTCGCAAGCTTTGCACCGAGTATGGTGTGGTTCTGATTTTCGACGAGGTGCTGACCGGATTCCGAATGGGACTCGGCGGCGCACAAGGTCACTTCGGCGTGATGCCGGATATGACAACCCTGGCCAAATGTCTGGGCGGCGGATTACCGGTTTCCGCCTTTTGCGGTAAAAGGGAGATCATGGATGTGGTTACCCGAACCGATGTGACGTGCGGCGGAACCTATAATGGCCATCCCCTGGCCATGGCGGGGGTGATTGCCACCATTGAGGAACTGGAAAAAAACGACGGCGCTGTTTACAGGCATGTCGAAAAACTAGGCAACATGGTGAAAGAGGGGATGGAAACAATCGCCAAAGACCATGACCAGGAACTGTTGATCCAAGGATTTCCCGCCGCCTGGGACTTTACCTTTACCCCTCAGAAGAAAATCATCAACAATCAGGTCGGCGAGTGGGCCGGGATTTTAAAAGCGTTCAGTTACAGCACTCTCCTGCAGCAAAGAGGCGTCATTGCCGTGGTCCGATTGTTTACTTCAACGGCCCATACGGAAAAGGATGTACAAGATACGCTGGACCGGGCCGACGACGCAATGAAAGCGTATGTGAAGCAGGAAGAGGAAGGGAAAAGGACGGATTACACCCTGTTATAGTAAATTGATTATAGCGGTTTGTGATGAAAAAAGAATTTAAGGAAGTATGGAATTAATATCCAAATTCAGATGTGAGGTGAAAATATGTTGACACAGGAACAGAAAGACAAGTGGCTGGAAATAATGATGAACGTTTCCAAGCCCAGCGAAAGTGGATTGCTTAACCAAAACAGAATCCATAGCGACGTACCTTCGTTTATGAACTGTGTGATTGCCTATCGGCCTGAACACCTCGAAGGATTGGACGCTGCATTCTTGGGTATTCCCTGGGAGGGGTGGGTTGGTGCCGGTGTTGGTTTATTTACAACATGTGGCGCCAGAGACGGTGATTTTAAAGATGATTACGAGCTGCGCACAGGGACCTATGAAGCGCCGGATTATATTCGCCGCTGGTCCTATCAGTATTCCGCGCTGCTGGATCCCAACGTCAGTTTTTTCCCCGAAGTATCCGACGACTTCAATATGGGGTCGCTCATCAAGGTTGCGGACTACGGCAACGTGGAAATCAAGGCGTATGATCCGGTAGCGTCTTTGAACAGGGCATATATGAAGGCCAGTGATATTGTTAAAGGCGGTGCGATTCCCCTGGTTTTCGGAGGGGATCACTCGATTCCCCATTGCGTTGTGAAAGCAATATCCGATAACACCCAAGGCAAAATGGGGGTGATCTGGTATGACCGCCATTATGACAATATTTACGGAGGCGATCTGCCTTATCCCGATACAGAAATGAGTCGCCCCAACCCGGGAAATGCGCTCTATAAAATGCTGGATGAATGCAATATCGACCCCGCCAATGTGGTCATGATCGGGCCGGGTGGCGGCGACACCAATATCCGCGAAATGGTTGACATCATGAAGATGCTGGGGATTAAGGTTTTCACTATCAGCGACGTAGAAGAGCAGGGATTAAAGGCCATTACCGAGCAGGCGATCGAGATCGCCGGCAAGGGCACCGAGAAAACCTATGTGACGCTGGATGCGGACGCAATGGATCCGATTTCCTTCCCGGCGATGCGTTGGCCTGAGCCATATGCGCTACATGCGCGCGACGTAAAGGACTCCATCGCCATGATTACGGCGAACCTGGATCTGGCCGGCTTCGATATCTGTTGTATGGCGCCGGCCTATGACACTCACGGTATTGGCGGGCAGGCTGCAGCAAGGTTTTATATAGAGATCTTAAAGCAGCTGGCGTTAAAAAAGCAGGCGAAGTAAGGGCTCGCACATAAATAACTTCACATTTTGTGCGCCGATGCATCCCACCTGGCTGCGTTACGAAAATACAGAATATGCTTGATATTCTTTAATTTTCGTGCCTTGCCATGTGGGCGCCTCAACACCTAGAATTGCGAATTTATTAATGTGCGAACCCTAAGGATAACGTGCACGATGCGTTTGGCCCCGAAGTGGGCGCCATGAAACAGGTTCTCGTAACGGGGGGGAGCGGGCGCCTTGGACGTTACGTCGTTTATTTGTCAATCAGTCGAAGCGACACGTGGCGCAATCGCCTGCGCTACGCGAGCAACTTCCACATTCGACGTTCCTTTTGTCATTTTCTTATTGACACAATACGTGGACGTATTATACGATGACGTATCATTATCAGAAAATCATTTTTCAAGCAAGAGAGAAGCTGACATGTTGAGAAAAGACTACATTGGACAATGGGTGAGTCTCACTCATAATGCTCTGATGCGAAAAACCACCGCCTATCTGCATGATTTCGATATAACAATTAAGCAATTCGGAGTGCTCAACACCCTGTATGACGAAAACCGTCTCACCTCCCGCGAGTTGGTGGAGAGGCTTTTTTCGGACAGTTCGACCATTATGGCCATCGTCGATCAGCTTGAAAAAAAGGAATTAATCAGAAGAGAGCCTCATTTGCAGGATAGACGGATAAAACATTTAACGTTAACGGACAAAGCTAAAAAGATCAAAAAAGAGCTGATCAAGCGGGTTGACGAATTCGATATGAATATGCTTGACAGTCTTTCGGAAGACGAGATACGGGTTTTAAAAACCAGTCTTCAAAAGATTTTAAAATTTGCACTTGATCCATGAGGTCGTCGCAAAAGAGCCGCACTCAAAGGAGAATACAATGAACATCGAAATCAAGGAATGTTTTATGGAAGCATGGGAAAAGCACTTTCCCGGTAGCGAACTACCCATTGCCTGTTTTTACGCCAATGAGCTAAATAACGTGGCGTTTCCGAACGCTCCCAAGCCTAATTCCAAAGGGTTTACATGTATTTTCAGCCAAATAGCTCCGGTAAGGAAAGGGCGCGCCCGTGCCTTTAACAAGGAGAACTTAGGGTGTTTCGGGAGCTTTTTACCCTTTGGGTTTGACACCGAAGTCACCGAGGCGGTTAAGAACTACGTCTGCAATGTAGAACGTGTTAAAAAGAGCTTTGATCATGTTGACAGCATGTATGAACACCGTCCACCCAAACAGGCTCCGGGGAAATACCTGGTGTTCAAGCGCTGGGATACACTTGAACAACAGGATGTTCCACAGGTGGTTTTCTTCTTCGGCTCCCCGAACGTTATCGCCGGTCTCCATGGGTTGGCAAATTTTGACACAATGACTCCCCACGGCGTGATTGCACCGTTTGGTACCGGGTGTGATTCAATTGTCGGTTTTCCAATGCACGAACTGAAATCTGACCAGCCAAAGGCGGTCCTGGGCGCTTTAGATCCTTCAGTAAGGATCCGCTTTAAGCCGCACATTCTCACTTTCTCCGCCCCTTGGCCCAAGTTTTTGAGCATGCTGGAAAATATGGATGAAAGCTTCCTGGCTACAGATAATTGGTCGAAAGTAAAATCGCGATTTTCACGTGTCAAATAGTTCAATTAATGAAAGAAATTTATGGAAAAGAGCAAAAAAATGAAGATAGTTCTCTGGGGTGCAACGGGCCTGACGGGCCGTGAGGTTCTTTCCCAAGCACTGGAAGATGGACACGAAGTAAAAGCAGTCGTTCGCAAGCCAGAGCAGATCAAAGTAGAACACGCCATCCGCCGCTTTATTGCACTCGTAGCGGCTGAAGCAGATGAGCACTGACGAGCATCTACGGAGCTATGTGACTATTGCCCATTAAATTCGAGATGTGGCGCCTATCACTGTTTCGTACACTGTAGCAGATTATAGGAAAAATCACCGTTTGGCTGAGAGGAAAATGAAGTAACAATATTTTAACGGAAGAGGATGAAAATGAAAAACATTGAAATTCAATTGGTTTCACGCCCCAGAGGGATACCCTCTCAGAAGAATTTCGCTCTCGTTGAAAGTGATATGCCGGAATTACAGGACAGAGAAATTCTTGTTGAAAACGAATATATGTCGGTGGATCCTTACATGCGCGGACGCATGGAGGAGGGTGATTCCTATATCGAACCGTTTAAGCTCAATGCTCCCATGGAAGGGCATGCTGTTGGGAAAGTGGCTGTTTCAAATCACCCGGATTACCCGGTCGACGAATATGTGACCCATATGCACGGCTGGCGTAAATATGCAGTTCTTCGTCCGGATGAGGGGTCCAGGCCGGGAGAGGTGATTGATGCGGTGACCATTTTGAGAAAAGTGGATCTCACCATTGCGCCGGCGTCCACTTTTATTGGTGTTCTCGGCATGCCCGGTCTGACAGCGTATGCAGGTATCATCCACGCCGGTGAGGTGAAACCCACCGATACCGTATTCGTCTCCGGTGCGGCAGGGGCTGTCGGCAGTCTTGCCGGTCAGATCGCGAAACAGCGAGGCTGCAGGGTCATCGGCAGTGCCGGCAGCGATGAAAAAGCTAGGGTGTTGACGGAAGAATTCGGGTTCGACATGGCGTTCAACTACAAGAAAGAGAAGCTTCCGGACGCACTGGGAAAGGCCGCACCGGACGGTATCGATCTATATTTCGACAATGTGGGCGGGGATCACCTGGAAGCGGCCATGGCGGTCATGAGACCGCTGGGTCGAATCGTCGCATGCGGATACATCAGCAGTTATAATGACACCGAGATCCCCCCCGGACCGAAAAACTACTGGCTTGCACTTGAAAACCAGATCACTATCCGCGGATTGCTTGTAACCGACTATTACCATCTGCGGGAAGCATTTTATCGTGAGGTCGGCCCCTGGATTCGAGACGGCCGGGTATGCTATCGGGAAACCGTCTATGAAGGGCTGGAAAAAGCCGTAGATGCGTTTCTCGGGCTGTTTGCCGGAGCCAATGTCGGTAAAATGCTGGTGAAGATTTAGATGTCGCCATTATCGGTTATAGAACTCGCACCAAGCCATGGGAGCCGGGCCCAAATCTTGCGCCCAGTTTTGTTCTGGAAGCCGGATAGATCAGTTTCGACCTGCTGGAGAGCATGTTCCGGGACCATGCTCTCCTATTGAGAACCAGGCAGGGTTCGTTTTTTTCCATTTCAAGCAGATTCCGGGTTTTTGCGTCCGGCATCATTGCTTCAATGATGTGCTCAGCCTCGGACACCTTTCCCAAAGTAATTAAATATTGGTTGGGCGTAATTCGGGAAAAATCTTGCTTGAGGTAGTCCGGCGCGAAAAACGGATTGACATACCGGTCTGCTAATTGAACGGGTTTGCCGTTGTCCAGGTGCAAGATAATGGAGTGAAAAACCCTTTCTCCCTCGCGTAATCCGAGGGCTTCGGCTACTTTCGCGGACGCGTTTATTTCAGCGAGCAACTGGATGTCTGCGGAGTGTTTTCCGCCTCGTTCAGCGATTTCGTCGGCTATGTTGCTGATTTCCAGCAGCCCCGAAGGGGAGGATTTAGAGGCGACAAAGGAACCGACGCCCTGTACCCGCACGAGATATCCCTCGAGGGTCAATTCACGCAATGCGCGGCTGACGGTACTGCGTGAAACCATCATTTCCTCCACCAGTGCACTTTCCGAAGGGATGCGTTCCCGGTGGGCCCATCGACCGGATTCGATCTGGCTGATAATATGGCTTTTAACGCGCTGAAAAAACGGTACCCTGGCCATGGAAGGGTCGAATCCGGGACCCGATGCGCCCAAGGCATTTCGTATTTCGATTCTATCCAGGTCATCTTTGGACAAGGAAGTGGTTGTTTTTTTTCTCATGATTGTATCCGGCATTATGGGTGTTGATTTCTCAATTTCCTACTTACCACAAATCTCGCAGCACTTTAAGGATATTTTATACTTGACAAGACACACGTACTTGTATAAACAAGTAAACAAGAAAGGGCAACTGGAAAAAAAATATAAAAATTGCATAATGGATACCGGAGCTCAACCAATGGGAAAAAAAACAGCGATCAAAACCATGCTCAATCCCCAATCGATCGCCGTTGTGGGCGCACGCAGGGATTCCAACGATAACCTCGGGGCTTGGATGGATATTTTCGGCCGCATCGCAGAGTTTGGTTTCAAGGGGCGTCTTTACCCCATCAATCCCAAAGCGGAAACAATCGCAGGCTGCAAAGCCTACCCGAGCCTGGCAGCGCTGCCCGAGCGGGTGGACCTGGTCGTTGTCACCCTATCGGCAAAACGAATCCCGTCTGTTTTCGAGGAATGCACGGCCACCGGTAATAAAAACATTATCGTTTTTTCATCGGGTTTCCAAGAAACCGGCCAAGCGACGGGCCGGAGACTCCATGAGGCGATCGAAAAAATCGCACAGGAAGGCAAGCTTCATGTAATGGGTCCCAATTGCATGGGGCTGTATATTCCCAAAGCAGGTGTGGGATGCTGGCGCGGTGTGCCCAAAGAAAGCGGTTCCGTGGCTTTCCTGAGCCAAAGCGGGGGGTTTGCCGAGGATTTTACCAGTTTTGCCGTACAGTTTAATGTCCGGTTTTCCAGGGTGGTCAGCTATGGTAACGCCTTGACGATCGACTGTAATGATCTGCTGGAATACGTTGCAAAAGACGACGATACCCGACTGGTGACCATGTACCTGGAAGGGGTTGATGACGGTCTCAGGTTTCTTGAACAGGTCAGTAAGATCAACCGGAAAAAACCGGTGGTGATCATGAAAACCGGTCAATCCCAAGCCGCAATTCGCGCTATCTCCTCTCATACCGGCGCCATGGCCGGTGAAGCCCGGTCATGGGATGCCTTTTTCAGGCAAACCGGTGCAATTCGCGTCCGGTCGGTGGAAGACTTGACGGATATGGTGGTCATGCTGCAACATTCCAACACCCTCGGTGGCAATCGGGTGGCGATTATCGGCACCGGCGGCGGATACAGCGTTGCTGCGACGGACGCCTGTGTCAATGCGGGGCTTGAAGTTCCCGAGATTCCCGAGAAGATGCAGAAAAAACTTGGAACCTTCATCCCGGCGGCCGGAAACATTATCCGCAATCCGGTGGACGCAGATGCCGTCATGGCCGATCCGTCGCTTTTGTCCCAGGTTCTGGAAACAATTTGCCGGGGGGCGTTTACGGATATGTTGCTGGTGAACTTTCAGGTGGACTGGCTCACCGATTATTTTTCCAAAGGCACACCTGAGAAGATGGCCGAATTTATAGCATTGCAGGCAGGATCCCTTATGGCGGGAAAGCCCCTGGCGGTCGTGTTGAGGTCTTACCGGGTCGAGCCGGTATTCAAAGCCTCCCGGGAGCAAATGGAGCGTATTTTGCGATCGGCTGGAATCCCCGTATTTCGAAATATTGAACAGCCCATTGGCTGCCTGGCGCGTTTGAGTCGATATTATGAATTTTTGAAAAGACGGGCATAAAGGTTTCCGTCTTCAATATTAGATAGTGCCCATCCATAAATGGCTAATTTCCCCGATTTCTGGATGGACACTAGATATGAGGACCTGTATGAGAGAAGCATTAAAAGGTGTGAGAGTGGTTGATTTCACGAGGGTTTTGAGCGGCCCTTTTTGTACGGCCATGCTTGCCGATATGGGGGCGGAGGTGATCAAGATTGAAGGGCCAAAGGGGGGCGCCGATCTGGCTCGCCTGGACAACGGCGTCACCATAAACGGTGAAGCCCTCTATTTTATGACGCTCAATCGGAACAAAAAAGGGATCCAGCTCAATTTAAAGAAAAAAGAAGGCATTGAAATTGTCAAGAAACTCGTAAAGATCTCCGACGTCGTGGTGGAAAATAACCGGCCCGGTGTAATGGAGAAGCTCGGTATTGCATACGAGGACCTGAAAAAAATAAACCCCTCCATTATCTATGCCGCCATATCGGGTTTCGGGAGAAAAAGCCCGTTTGAGCATCACCCGGCGTTTGATATCGTGGCCCAGGCCATGAGCGGCATCATGAGCGTCAATGGATTTCCGGAAAATCCGCCCACCAAGGTGGGGGTTGCCCTTGGGGATACGGCATCGGCCATATATACGGCTTTTGGCATTGTTGTGGCCCTGTATGCCAGGAAAGTCTATGGTATCGGGCAGTATATTGACGTGTCCATGGTGGATTCGATTTTTTCACTCCTGGACATGAACCTGCTCAAGTATCTTGCGAACGGCGAAGTTCCCACACGCATCGGCAGCCGCCATCCCACCAGCTATCCGTTTGACGCATTTGAGGCATCCGACGGATATTTTGTCATTGGAACCGCCACAGAAAAGGCATTTTCCAATTTATGCGCGATGATGGGAAAACCCGAATTACATGACCAAGAGGAATTTAAAACAGATAAAGCCAGGAGCACCCATGCGGATAAGCTCAAACCAATTATCGAACAATGGTCCCGACAATTCACGGTTGAGCAGGTACTTGAGAAACTCAATGCGGCCATGGTGCCCGCCGGGCCGGTTTATGACATCGGGCGAATCGCGGAAAGCGAGCACGTGAAGGTGCGCGAAATGCTGGCTGAAATCGATCATCCCGTTGCGGGAAAGGTCAAGGTGGTTGCCACACCGGTAAAGCTCTCTGAAACACCGGCTGTTGTTACACGCCCTTCCCCCCTTCTGGGCCAGCATACCGAGCAGGTCCTGGAAAAGACGCTGGGCTACACCAGGGGAGAAATAGAAACGCTAAAGGCGCAAAACGTCATATAGGGCGCAAAAAAATATCTGAAAGAAAAACAAGAGGTCATTATGGAATTCGACATTCCCGAAAAATACCTGGAAACCCAATGCCGCTTCGGACGCCGCGGGTATCATCTGCGAAAACATTTTTTAGGAGCGGACCA
>JAFDDL010000657.1 GCA_019310865.1 Deltaproteobacteria bacterium
GCATGCCACCGGGGGCGCTTTCAGCATCAAATACCGTCACACCATGCCCCTGGACCCTAAGATCGTAAGCAGCCAGCAAGCCGGCCGGCCCGGATCCGACGACAGCCACCGGCCGGCCTGTTTCCGCTGCCATTTCAGGCAATGGGCAAGACTCGGCAGAAAATTTGTCCGCCAGATATCGTTTCAGGAAACGAATCGCCACCGAATCGTTATCCGTTTCCCTACGATGGCATTGTCCCTCACAGGGTTGGGAGCAAATACGCCCGAGAATTCCCGGGAAGGGAAGTGTTTCTCTCAGCAGCTCCATGGCCTTTGCGTCTTCCCCTCGGCCAATGAGCTGAACATACCCCTGGCAATTGACGCCCAGCGGACAGGCCTGGCGGCAGGGGGCAAGTTTCATCCTCAGGTTATCCAAAATACAAGTGTTGACACAGATACCGCAGGAAGTACACTTGTCTTTGTCAACGACAATATTATCGGTCAGGCTTTCCAGCAGATTCACCCTCATGGCTTAGTTCCTCCCTTCCATTCGAATAATGGGCGCATGGGACACCTGGACATCTTCTAATTTATCTCCCATGGTCAAAACAATATGCTTCAACCACTGCTGGTCATCCTTTTCCGGATAATCACTGCGAAAATGCCACGGGAGCCAGCGAGTCTCCTTACGCTCTTTGGAGGCCAGGGCACTCATGGTCGCGCATTGAATAATATTTTCCACCTCGAACAGCTTGAAAAGATCGTGGACATCTCCCACCCGAACCATCGTGGATAGTTCCTCCCGGAATCGATCCATCCACCACAGCGCCCGGTTCAATTTATATTCGTTTTTCGGTGGGGTGATATAATCCTTGATCATTCGCCTGACCTTATATTCAAATTCTTCGATGGCCACTGAATTTGTCCCCTGGGCCAACCGGCTCTCCATTTCAACTGAAAAGGCATCTGTTTGCCGGTCGTCCAAAGCGATGTTCCCATTACCGGCTGCAAAGGCCGTCGCGCTTTCCGCTGCAATTTCCCCGAACACAAAGGCGCCGGACAGATGCCCCCGCGCCACCAGGGACGTGTCTCCGGCTGCATACAGACCCGGCACGGATGTTTCGGCGTTTTCATTGACCCGAACACCGGTCAGCCCGTGACCGCCGCATAGGAACACTTCCGTTGGCCACAACTCTATTTCTCCGTCTCGAAAGTCAATCCCCCGCCCTTCATAAAACTGCTTACAGGCCGGTCGTTCGGTGGTAAATAGGAGTTCTTCGATCTCCTGGATTTTTTCCTCGGGCAGATGGCTCATCTTGATTCGCATGGGTCCGGTTCCATCGATGAGGTGCTCTTTGTACATGGATCGGATGGAAGGGTGTTCTTTGTCACGCCGCTCACCGAAAGCATTGAGAAGATGGGCGCCACGGGTAAGCGTAATGTAGAGCAGGGGGGCGTTGATGTCCTTAACAATATAGTACACCAGGGTGTATTCAAAACCCGTCAACTCCGCTCCGGCGCGGTAGGCCAGACAATAGCCGTCCCCTGTATTGCCTGGATAGTCATACACCCCATATAAATGGCCGTTATCGGGTAGTCCAAAGCGGGCGGTCCCGCCCGATGAGATAATGACGGACTTGGCCCGACAGATCAGGGTTTCGCCGGTTCGAACATTCATACCGATGGCCCCGGCCACACGGTCCCCGTCTTTGATCAGCCGAACCGCCATGGTTCGATTGACCACCCGTACGCCCATGTCCAGCAGCCTTTTCGCCAATATGGTCTTGAGTTCGGGCTCTTTCATGGTGACGCAGAACTTTCCCTTGGGATGTACCTGAAGAATATCGTACTGGCCGTTGTCATCCTTGGGAAAGAAAACGCCCCAGGACTCGAGTTTTTGCATCATGGCATAACTTCTCTCGGCCATCTTGTAGTTGACCGGCTCGTCCATGATCCCTTCGCAGGCAATTCTGTTGGATTCGACATACAGTTCAGGCGTAGCGATCTCGGGAATGGCCACAATATTTAAAGCATCCATGCCCCGGGCGATACAGCCTGAGTATTTGATCTCATTTTTTTCAAAGACCACCACCTTTTGATCCGGGTTGATTTCCTTGGCACGAATGGCGGCCATAGCGCCGGCGCTGCCACCACCGATGATAAGAACATCGGCGTCTATTATCGGACGATCAACTTGCGCCATTGCAATCTCCTTTAAGGATGTTTAAATATCTGGAATTATGGTAATTGTTTAAAATTGATATATATGTTTATATGTTTATACTATTGAATGGGTCCTGTCAAGCTTTTTTTTCGGTGAGAAACGCCTCTAGTCCCAGAGCTTCCATCTTTTCAGGTGTGGGTCCCCCAGTGGCCATGTCCCATCCCACCGTATCGTAAAATTCTTGCATCAACCGCTCCATATCGACGGTCTTGCCTTTGAGCGGCCCCTTGGTAAACGGTGTTTTCCCCAGGGCTCGGTCGCAAAGGCGATGGTCCTCCTGGCGTATCTTTTCCCGTGCGTTAAACGCTTTTCGCAGACTTAATATGCGCTCTCCCGTCTTTAGGTATTCATCCGGGGAAAGATCCCAGCCCGTGGCCCCGTTGATCCATTCGACCAAGGGCAGCACACTGGTAATGGCGCCGAACATGCACATTCCCGTCGCATTGACAAGCTGCATGTAAAAACTGCCGGCCGTATATCGACGCACGTCCTTTGCCAGTTTGCCCTTTGAGGCGGCGATCATTTGGGCCGCTGCGGGGAACCGTTTTTTCATTCCGAACAGA
>JAFDDL010000658.1:0-2364 GCA_019310865.1 Deltaproteobacteria bacterium
GTCATGGTGGGCAGTGACGATCTGGTTGCCACCTATGAGGGCGGGCACTGCGTGACCAACGACATGATGGACGTATGGCGAAACCCCGAAGACCAGTATGTCAAGCAGTGGGAGGGGCGCTTCGTTTTGGGAGAAGGTTTCTCCAAACAGATGAAGAAGGTCGTGAAGGGCATTTTGAAAAAATACGATCTCTCACCGGCCGATATCACCAAGGTCGTGTTCCCCGCGCCGGATCCCCGCAGCCACAAGGGCCTGGTAAAATCGCTTGGTTTCACTGAAGCGCAAGCCCAAAATCCGATGCTGGCCGAAGTCGGTCACTGCGGTGTCGCCCACTCGCTAATGATGCTGACAGCGACCCTGGAATCGGCCAAAGCCGGGGATCTTGTGTTGTTGGCGGCTTACGGCGACGGTGCCGATGCGCTGCTGTTCAAGGCCACCGGGGCTGCCGGCAATGCGGCAGGCAAGGTCCCCATGGCTTCGCTTTTAGAAAGCAAGATGATGTTTTCCTCCTACTCGCGTTTCTTGAGCTATAAGGGGGTTCTGGAAGCTCAGCCGGGCGAACCATTTCGATTGCTGCCATCCGCTACGGCCACCTGGCGGGAACAAAATTCAGCAATTCGGTGCCATGCCAGCAAATGCAACCACTGCGGCGTGACGACCTTTCCCATCCAACGGGTTTGCTGCAACTGCCGCACCAAGGACGATTTCAGCGAAGTCCGTCTTTCCGATCGGTCCGGAACCGTTTTTACGTTTACACGGGATAATTTTGCCGGCCGGCCCGATGACCCGGTGATCATTCAGACCGTGGCCGAGCTCGATGGCGAGGTGCGTTTCTACGGATTGATGACCGATTGCGACCCGGCCGAGGTGGAAGTGGGGCAACCTGTGGAGCTGACATTTCGCAAGATTTATGAAGGTGCCGGATTTCACAACTATTTCTGGAAACTGAGACCGCTTCGCAAAGGAGGAGACGAATAATGGCAAAAGGCATTAAGGACGAAGTCGCCATCATTGGAATGGGGTGCACCAAATTTGGTGAAAGATGGGATGCCGGGCTGGAGGATCTGGCCATTGAAGCGGCTTACGAAGCCTATGAAGATGCAGGTGTTGGGCCGGCGGATATCGAAGCCTGCTTTCTGTCGACGGCTTCGGCACCTTTGATCGGGGTTGCCGGTACAACAGCCGCCAATGGACTGAAATTGAGCAATATCCCCATTATCCGCAACGAGAATTGGTGTGCATCGGGAAAGATCGCCCTCTTCGAAGCGTGCATGGCTGTTGCCAGCGGTATGTTCGATGTGGTGATGGCCATCGGTGTCGAAAAGCTGAAAGACACCGGGTACGCGGGACTCGGCACGGGCAGAGGTATGAGCCCGGTTATGGAAGCTCGACGAACCGCGCCGGGGTCATTCGGCCTGATTGGAAAAAGGTACTTCAAGCAATGCGGATTGAGCGACGAGGAAGGCAAAGCGCTGATCGGGAAAATCGCCGTGAAGAATCACGACCACGGCAGCCTCAGCCCCAAGGCTCATTTTCGGAACAAGATCACCCTTGAAAAAGTGGTCAAGGCGCCGATTATCGCATGGCCGTTGGGTTTGTTCGACTGCTGCGGCAACAGTGATGGTGCGGCCTGCGCCATTGTTACGCGTAAGGATATGGCCAAGAATTTTCAGACAGATCCGATCTACATCAAAGGTGTCGGGATCGCCATGGATGCCCTTTTGCCGCACAACCGGCCGGGGTTTGACTGGCTGCGCTTTGATTCGCTGGTCACCTCGTCGAAAAAAGCGTACGAGATGGCCGGTATTAAAGACCCGCGCACCGAACTGGATGTGGCCGAGGTGCATGATTGCTTCACGATCACCGAACTGGCTATTTATGAAAACTTTGGATTTAGCCCGTGGGGCCGGGCCAAGGAAGATGTGGATTCGGGATTTTTTACGCGACAGGGCGACCTGCCGGTAAATATCGACGGCGGATTGAAATGCTTCGGCCATCCGGTAGGCGCCAGCGGCCTGCGCATGACTTATGAAGTTTACAAGCAGCTGCAGCAACGCGTGGACAACCCGGAACGGCAAATAAAAAATCCGAGGTTGGGCTTGGCCCATACCTTCGGGGGGCCGCCCCAGTTAAGCGCGGTGACCATATTCGGCAACGAACTGGGATAGAGTCCTTTCAATCGTCTCATAAAAGAGACATAACGTTTGAGGCATATTATGAAATACGAAACCATTGTGGTGGAAAAGGCCGACGCCATCGCCAAAGTCACCCTGAACCTGCCGGAAAAATTAAACCCCCTCGATCTGGTGATGCGCGAAGAACTCAAAGATGCATTTTTGGGTTTTCATACCGACTCGGAGGTGC
>JAFDDL010000658.1:2369-5132 GCA_019310865.1 Deltaproteobacteria bacterium
AGGGCGTTTTGCGCCGGCGGAGACATCACCACCATGAAAAATGTGTCTTCCCCGGCAGGCAGAGATCGTTTGAAGAATGTCCAGAAACTGGTCCAGGCCATGGTGACACTGGAAAAACCGATCATTGCCGCCGTCAATGGGCCGGCAACGGGCGCCGGGTTTCACATTGCGCTGGCCAGCGATATCATTATCGCCTCCGAGAAGGCCAAGTTTGCCGAATCGTTCGTCAAAATCGGTCTGATTCCGGATATGGGCGGTTTCTTTCTGCTTCCCAGCCGTATCGGGCTGCACCGGGCCAAGGAGCTGATGCTCACCGGCAGGGTTTTCGGCGCAAAGGAAGCCGGTGAAATAGGGCTGCTGAACAAAATGGTGCCCCACGACGAACTCGAGGCGGAAGTGATGGCGTTAGCCCGCACCTTTGCTCAGGGACCATCGCGCGCATACGCGATGATCAAGGCGGCTCTGAATATGCTGCCGAGTAGCCTGTCACAGGTCATGGAAGTCGAAGCCAATATGCAGGCCATTTGTTTTGAGACCGTAGACTTCAAGGAAGGCATGCAGGCGTTTTTGGAAAAAAGAACACCAAAATTTACCGGAGAATAATCCGGCCTTATCTGATAGCAATATCAACATCCGTCGAGGGTAGAAATGAAATTATCATTTACACGGGAACACGAAAAATTAAGGCGGGAAGTTAGTGACTTCATTAAAAGCGAACTGGCGGCCGGCACTTTTCAGGTTAAAAGCAAGGGCATCGTCAGCGATCGGGATATCGAATTCTCAAGGAAAATGGCCGATAGAGGATGGATCGGGTTTACCTGGCCGAATGCATATTGGGGCCAGGGCAGAAGCTATGTAGAAAAAACAATTCTCAATGAGCAATTATACAAGGTCCAGGCCCCCACTGGATATCATTTTCTGGCTGATCGTCAAGTTGGCCCTTCCATAATCCATTTTGGTTCCGACTGGCAGAAGGAATTTTTTCTGCCTAGTATCTCAAAGGTACAAGACGGCATGATGTTTTGTCTTTTGTTTAGCGAGCCGGATGCCGGTTCGGATTTAGCCGGAGTTTCAACAACCGCCAAAACGGAAGGAGACTATTTCATTCTTAACGGCCAAAAAGTGTGGTCATCCGAGGCGCATCTGGCTGATTACGGTTGGTTGCTGGCAAAAACTTGTTTCGATCCATCCGTGTCCGCACACAAGGCCTGCAGCGAATTTATTCTAGATATGAAATTACCAGGGGTAACGGTAAATCCGATTATCAATATGGCCGGGGAACATTCCTTCAATGAAGTCTTTCTAGATAACGTCAGGGTTCATAAAAAATACTTGGTGGGTACAGAAAATAACGGCTTTAAACAGATCATGGCTCAGGTTGATTATGAACGCGCTGGAATCGAAAGGTTGATGCAGAACTATCCTGTTTATGATCAACTGCTGAATTATGTCCGATCGATGAATATCGAACATAAGGATTCAGGGTTTTTAGAATGGGTCAAAGATCAGATGGCACAACTCGAGGTGGATTTTCAGACGGGTCGTCTACTGTGTTACTACACCGCATGGATTATAGATCAGGGGCAAAAACCGACCAGCCAGGCAGGGCAGTGTAAAATTTTCTGTACCCAGTATGAACAGCGCTTAAACGACATCGCCACCCGCATTCTTGGACCACAAAGCATGATTTTGCAAAAGCGGTCGAGCAAATGGTCGCCACTAGACATTGACGTTGCCTCGTGTTACCTCTGGCAACCGAGTTACACATTACAAGGTGGCTCCGTGGAGGTTCTTAAGAACATTGTAGCCCAGAGAGGCCTTGAATTACCCAGAAATTAGGGGAACTTTGTATGATTGGTTGAAAAGCGAGGTAAAAAATGGATTTCGGTTTTACTATAGAACAAGAAGTGCTCCGCGGGTCCTTTGTTGAATTCTTGAGCAAAGAATGCTCACCCGAACAGGTCAGAGCGCAATGGAATGACCCGATTGGCTATTCTAAAACGGTATGGAAAAAAATGATCAATCTGGGATGGATTGGTCTGAATTATGATGAAAAATACGGTGGCAGTGAAGGAGGCTTTATGGATCTCTTCATCCTTTTTGAAGAGGTTGGAAATGTCCTTCTTCCCAGCCCATTTTTTGCCAGCGCAGTGCTATCCGGTATGCTCATCAATGAATATGCAGATCAACAATTCAAGAAAAAATACCTGCCGGCAATTATCAGCGGTAAAAAAATACTGACGACGGCCCTGATGGATGAGCACGGCGTATACGATTATAACTCCCCGAACATCACGGCGACTGTGGCGGACAACGGCACCTATCACATCAGCGGCACCCGGTTGATGGTCCCTTATGCACAGGTGGCAGATGACATTATTGTATGCACTGCGCTGGCGGGCAAAAACAATACTCGAACCCTGTTTAAGGTCGACCGGCGCAACGACGGCATCATCTGCACACCTTTAGACACGATCTACGGAGAAAAAAAATACGCCGTTGAATTTGTCAATGTAAAGGTCAAACATGAGGATATCATCGGTGCCATAGGCGAAGGGCATGTCTATATCGAAGGGGTTTTACCGAAAGCGATCCTGCTCAAATGTGCGGAAATGTCAGGCGGCGCGCGCCATGTCGTCGATTCGACGGTCGCCTATGTCAAGGTACGCAAGCAGTTCGGCCGCCCGCTGGGTACGCTCCAGGCCGTGCAGCATCAATGCGCCGACATGATTAAAAACTAGATTGGCGCCCGATTGACGGCTT
>JAFDDL010000659.1 GCA_019310865.1 Deltaproteobacteria bacterium
AAAAACCCCGGTGGCCTCACTTGCATCTGGGCCGAGGAAAATACCTGCGACGCCCTCTTTGACAGCATGCAAAGGCGTGAAACCTACGCCACCAGCGGGACCCGCATCCGACTGCGGTTTTTTGCCGGGTGGGGATTGAACGATGAGATCCTGTCACATCCGGACATGGTGGCCATGGCCTATGAAACAGGTGTTCCCATGGGCAGTGTTTTGAATCGACCCGAGGGCATCGGCAAACCGAAATTTCTTGTCTGGGCGGTGAAGGATCCGGACGGCGCAAACCTCCAGTGCATCCAGATGATCAAAGGCTGGATCGAGAACGGTGAGCGAAAGGAGAAGGTGTTCGATATCGCCTGTTCCGACGGATTGACCCCGGATTTTACAAGCGGTCGCTGCCCGGACAACGGCGCCCGGGTGGATGTGAGTAACTGCAATGTGACGAACTATAACGGTGCCGCCGAGATGAAGATCGTGTGGGAAGACGATGCCTTTGATCCGCAGCAGCTTGCCTTCTACTATATACGGGTTCTTCAAAATCCGACCTGCCGCTGGACCACATACGATGCCATCCGGCTGGGGCAGGCGCCGCTAAACGATGTTCCGCAGACAGTACAGGAGCGGGCCTGGTCGTCACCGATCTGGTATGTTCCGCAGGAGAGATAACAAAACGATGACAAGCAAAACTGAATATCGAACCTATCCATACCGGTGGGTGGCTTTGTTTTTCTTTGCCTGCGTGCAGGGTGTCATCGCATTGTCATGGGTGGTTTTTTCGCCGATTGTCAGTGAAGCCGCCAGACATTATGACGTGACGCCCATGATGATCGGGTTGAACTCCATCGTTTTCATGATTGCGTTTGTTTTTCTCTCCATCCCCGCTTCGTGGGTAATCGACCGATACGGTACGAAAAGAGGCGTCGGTTTCGGAATCGTTACCGCATCCGTATTCGCGGTGATCCGGGCCGTGGCGGGGGACAACTACGCGCTGGTGCTGACCGGCTCGGTGGGGCTTGCCCTCTCCCAGCCGTTTATCGTCAATGCCATCACCACCTTTACATCCCGATGGTTTCCCCTGGAAGAGCGGGCCACGGCTTCCGGAATCGCCATACTGTTTCAATATATCGGCATCATGGTGGCCATGGTGGTCACCCCCTTGCTGACCATAAAGTTCGGTATCTCCGGAATGCTTAAAATCTATGCCGTCCTGACGGTCGGCACCGTGGTCCCGTTTTTCATCTTCGTTAAAGAGCGCCCGCCGACGCCGCCGGCAGAGGAGATGGAACGGGCGTCGATGCTCGATGGGATGAAAAGTATTCTAAGAAACCGGGATATGCTCATTCTGGTCGCCATCTTTTTTATCGGCCTTGGGGGCTTTGACTGTATCAGTACGTGGATCGAGCAGATCGTTGCGCCCAGGGGATTCACGATCGTACAGGCCGGCACGCTGGGGGGGGTGCTTTTTCTCGGCGGTGTTACCGGGTGCATTTGTCTGGTGCCCCTGTCGGACAAATTTCGTACCCGAAAATGGTTCCTGATATTATGCGCGGTTGCGGCCGTGCCGTCTATTGCCGGCCTCGCTTTTGTTACCCGCTATGACCTGTTGCTGGTATCGGGCTTTTTCCTGGGCTTTTTCATGATGAGTCCCGGTCCCGTTATCTTACAATACAGTGCGGAAGTCAGCTACCCGATACCGGAAGCTGCATCCATGGGGGTCTTGATGGTGGCGGGGCAGATTTCCGGGGCGACCTTTATCTATTTGGCCGATGCCACGCGGGCGGAAAACGGCGCCATGACGCCGTTTCTCATCGGGCTCATACTTTTATGGGGCGGTATTGTCATGATGGGATTCAAGCTCAATGAGTCTCCCATGTTACAGGCGGCAAAGGCCGAAGGAGAATGTAAATACATCTGAAAGAGAGCACATAGATCCGTTTAAATTGCAATACGTCATAGACGGCGGCAATTTGCATTGTAGCGGTAAAAACGGAACCATACGCTGGGCCTGGTGGGATCAATGGTTATCCAGCCCCTTAAAAAACTCCCGGGGCGGCGGGCCATAGCGGTGCCGTAAAAAATCGACTATGCCCCAAATACGGCCGCGAACCGAGAAGATCGGCATCCGCCAGGCAGGTCGAATCAGGCCCGCAATGAGCTCGATAATAGCCAGCAATAAACGAACATAAGCCTGAAATACTCCCGAGTGTTCTTTTACCAGCAGGAGTGTGTTGCGATGGAGCAGGTATTCCATAATGAGGGTCGTAGATGTCGTGGCCGGATTGTGAACCCGTGCGCCTTTTACGATCCCCACCTCCCATCCGGCCGCCTTGGCGCGCAGTCCCAAGTCGTTTTCCTCCCCATAGGCGAAAAATCGCTCGTCGAACAGTCCGATATCCAGAAGACAACTCCGGCGGGTTAACAAAAGGGTTCCGTTGGGGAATCCCGGGGAAAAAACCCTTAAGATCTTGGATTGCCTCGTCAGTGGAGCCGTTATCGACCACGACCACATCAACCGGGATGGATTGATCTAAAAAACGTTCGATGGTCCCCCGGCAGGACTGCGGGCTATTCCAATGGATAATAACAACCGCAACCGACGTCACTTTGGCCGACCGGCGCAAGGGGCTGTGGATGGAAAGGGGCGATAACTGTTTTATTTCCATAAGATCCAGATATGAAAGTGTAATGATTCGTCCTGTGGCAGACCGGCACCGATCAGATCGCGACCTATGGGGAGTCGCCTGATGCGGTGTAACCGGTGAAC
>JAFDDL010000660.1 GCA_019310865.1 Deltaproteobacteria bacterium
ATTTTCTGATTTCATTGTCTCTTCCGGATAGAACCTTATTGGGAAATTCAGCGTCGGCAGTGATCGGCCTTCCGACGGCTACGATATCCGCACTACCCCGATCGATGATGGACCGGGCGAGCTGTGCGTTCATAATTTTCGCCACCCCAATAATCGGGAGCTTGCTGATCGCCTTGACCGCCTTGGCATACCGGATAAGCGCCGCCATGGGAAAGTAAATAGGTGGCACTGCGTAGGCCAGTGCGTCTGTTGACATGATTCCACCCGCAGATACGTGGAACGCCGCCACGCCGGCCTTCTCCCATAAGGGAATCCATTTCTCCAGTGAATCTTTATCGGTAAAACCACCGGGGCCTGACTGTTCGTGCAGGCTTATGCGCCAAATAATGGGATAATCATCGCCGGCATATTTTTTCATCGCCTTAATAACTTCCAGGCCGAATTTTTCCTTTTCTTGCCCCCAAATATCCGTTCTTTGGTTCAGTAATGGTGATAAAAACTGTTGTATCAGCCCGCCATGCCCGGCATGGATATCCACGGCATCAAACCCGGCTTCTCTGGCACGGGCCGCCGCCTCTCCATAATCGTCAATAATTTCCCGAATTTCCTTTTCATCTGGTTCCCGGCAGATGAAATCAGGGTCCAGAAAACAAGGCCGTTTAGTCGGCGAAATGGGTAACAAACCCCTCAGCACCTTTCTGGGACTGGGTATGCAACCGGAGTGGAACAGCTGAATAAAGGCTTTGGCCCCGGATCTCTTGATCGTATAGGCAAGCATTTGAAGTCCGGAGATTTTAGAATCGTCGGCGATACTAGTCTGTCTTCTGAATCCCTGTCCTTCCGGCCGGAGATTAGAGGCGCCAACCGTTATGGCCGCCGCACCTCCGCGCGCCTCTGTCTCATAAGCTTCCAGAACCTTATCGTTGACCCAGCCATCGTCATCACTGATACCCTTCATCATCGGGGCCACGATGATACGGTTCTTGAGCTGCAAATTGCCAATTTGAATGGAGTCGGATATATTCGTCATGCCTTTTCCCCTTTACTAATTTTACATAACACCGTTTCACACATAAGCCTGAATTCAGTTAAGTATCTGAGATAAGGCCTATATTATAAGGGTTGCCAAATTAGGCTTCCCGTCTGCCAACTCACCTAATCAGGCATTTAATAAAATATTTTATTAAATATTAAATCCTTTGGCTTGGTTTTGTCAATATTTTTTTAACTGCCAGGGCCACTAAAGAAGTTTAATACGCGGAAGGACGGTAACAGAAGCAATCAAATTGGGTACTTGGTAAGGTTACGCTTAAAACAATTTGGTTACGGTCCTTTCCAGGCTGTTAATGATGTGCTCTACACTAGATTTATTATGGTCTCGTGTGGCGGCTATAGCCTCCTTAACATCTTTCTGTTCAAAAGCCCGGAAAATCCGCCTATGCTCACGAACAGCATTGTTGATTCTTTCATCGCCTAAGTACACAGGCCGATATTTCAGGGCAAGCCGTTCCGCAAGACCTCTAAGCATGTTTTGAATCACAGTTTGATGGCTATATTCTGCGATTTTAAGATGAAATTGCATGTCCTTTAGCATCTGGAGTCGACGTGTTTCCACCGTGGATAGGGTTTTCTCATAACGAGCTATGGAGTCCTTGATACTATCGAGATCCTCCTTGCTGATATTTTTAATGATCGATGGGATAATAACGACTTCAAGAGCCTCCCTGGCCTGGTAAAGCTCTCTGACCTCTTTTTCATTTATCTCACCGACATAATATCCTTTATTCGGCTCATAGTATACAAGTTCTGAATGTTCCAATTTGTTGAGCGCTTGGATAACCGGCGTCAAGCTCATGTTGAGTTTTTTCGCGAGATCGCCATAAACAAGCCGTTGACCGGGTGCTAATTCTTTAAAATACAGCATGTTCTTTATGGCGTTAAAAGCATCTTTTACGGCTCTGCTTTTTTCCTCTTTTCGCCCGGTTTTTTTCCCATTACCGTCGCTTTTCAAATTCATTCCTAACCTCATCTGCCCATATTAATCATAGTGGCTCTCAGGGCCCCAACCTTGCTTGTCATGGGGCATTAGATCCCGTCCACCAGACAGCCTCGGCAACCTCTTCATAGACCCGCCACACCGCGCCTTCTTTTCGCCATCTCATGTGGTAGGTGCCATTCGCATTTTCTGTGACCCCTTCTTTTTCATGCCCTTTATAGCCACTGTTAAATAACCAATAGCATTTTGATATCGCCTCATTCTGGTCTTTAAACTCTATGATAATATTGGTAATGACATGCCGCATCTGCAGAAGCGTTCCCACAACATCATCCGATATCCATTTCCTCAAGTTTTCCTTTCCATTAATCTTCAACTCACCAAACTCGAAATATACATCATCGGAAAACGTATCGATCCATCCGTCGACATCGTCCTTGTCAATTGCCCATGCGTAACCATACAACTTATCCATGATAAGCTGCCTGTCTTGCGATCTCAATGCATCGGTCATACTCAACTCCAACAGACCAAAAATTAAACTGGTATCAAAAATAAACAGTCTGATAGCCCCGCCCAAAAAGGGCGGGGCGTTTCATTTCACAGAATTAACAACATATTTCAGCCCGGCTACTTACCGAGTTTTCTCATTGTTTCAAGTGTGAAAAAGTCCATGGGTGGATTATTATTTTCCGTATAATCAACGACTATCAAGTTGGTAAAATGTTTGGTCTGATAATCATTAAACGGCATGGTGTGA
>JAFDDL010000076.1 GCA_019310865.1 Deltaproteobacteria bacterium
ACATGTCAATTATTCCAAGCCGTATCAGGCAGTTAAATTAACAGACTGTCTATTTTGAGTCAAGGTGTTTTTCCATGAAAACACACCATTAAATTTGTCATTTGCATTCACGTAAGATGTTGTGATAATGGAACAGGTTGAGTAGACAATTCGATCCCGGTCGACTCCGGGACGGTTTTTGGACATTAATTGAGCTGCATTTTATGCACCCAAAAAAAAATACGATTCACAAACAAATTGAGCTGCCGTTTACGGATCTTGATGCTGCCAGACAGCTTTTTGGAGAACACAACCGCAATCTGAAAAAAATTGCCGATTATTTCTGCATCACCATCGATGCAAGAGGAAACGCGGTGTTCATTCAGGGAGATGATATCGGTGTCAGCCTGGCCAAAAACATACTCAATCAGCTCTATGGCCTGATACGTGAAAAATATCCGGTATACCCACAAGATATTGACTATGCCATAAAATTACTCAGTGGCAACGATCGAATCCGGTTAAAGGATATTTTTCTGGATAAGGTGTATGTCACATCCAAAAAAAAGTCGATCACTCCCAAGAGCCTCAATCAGAAAGAATATATCGATGCCATTCGCAGGCATGATATCGTTTTTGGCATCGGGCCGGCCGGAACCGGTAAAACCTATCTGGCCATGGCCATGGCTGTTTCCGCTCTTTCAAAAGGGTTGGTCAGCCGGATCATACTGACTCGCCCGGCGGTGGAAGCCGGCGAAACACTTGGGTTTCTTCCGGGAGACCTTGCTGATAAGGTCGATCCGTATTTGCGACCGCTTTACGATGCGCTTCACGATATGATGCAATTTGAAAAGGTAGCAAGCTTAATGCAGCAGGGCATCATCGAGGTGGCACCCATCGCCTTTATGCGCGGTCGCACGCTGAATGATTCGTTTGTAATACTGGACGAAGCGCAAAATACCACATCCGAACAGATGAAAATGTTTTTAACCCGAATCGGTTTTAGCTCCAAGGCTGTCATAACCGGTGACATCACTCAAATTGATCTTCCCCTCGAAAAACCATCCGGTCTGATTGAATCAAAGAACATTCTACAGGGCATCGACGGCATTGAATTCGTTTTTTTTACAGAAAGAGATGTGGTCAGGCATAAGCTGGTGCAGGCAATCATCAGGGCATACGATAAACGCGATGCAGCAAGAGATAAAAAATTAAAGCGTATTGGTTGATTATGGCCAATAAAAAATCAAATTTTTTAAGCGGTTTCGACACAGTCCATGTGGTGCAATGGGGGATTTTACTCATCCTGACCGCCGTTTTTACGGTCATTCTTTACCCCTCACTGGTCATCAAAGAGCATACCTATAAGCTGGGAGAAGTGGCGGATCGAAATATCAAGGCCCCCAATGATTTTTTCATTGAGGACAGGCAGGCAACCGATAAGAAACGCCAGGATGCCATTCGAAAAATTCGAACCGTTTATGATTTCGATAAACGCGTGACAGCCCGGCTGGTTGAGAATATCGACAAGGCCTTCGCCACGCTGGAAAAAATCTATACGCCGCCGCTACCCCTGCCTGCCGATTCGCCTCCCCCCTCTGAACCAGCGCTTGCTGCAGCCGGTGAAGAGATTCAGCCAAGCGTCCCGGCATTACCGACCCCCACACCGGATGAGACGGCATTGCACCTGAAGCCACAATTTGAAAAATTCTTGGGTGTTTCCATTAGAGACGGTGCTTATCAGATTTTGTTGCGGGAAAAATTTTCAACAACCATTTCAGACCCGGTGATCGGCATCCTGAAGGAAATCCAAAACAACGGTGTCGTGGTAGACAAGGAACAGCTTCTCGCAGAAACGGATCGAGGCATTACACTGCGAAACCTTGCGTCCAATTTGGAACATGTAACCACGCGACTGCGCGCCTATTACGGTCTTGAGCAAGCAAAGACCATGGTGCGGATCATCGGTGACCCGATTCTAAAAGATTACAGTTACCAGCAGCGAAATCTAATCGTCGATTTAGTGGAACGGCTCATCCTCCCGAACATCACATTAAACCGGATAGAAACGCAGCAACGCAGGCAACAGTCGGTTGCCCAAGTCAAAACGGTCCTCTACCAAATCAAAGCCGGTGAAATGATCCTGCGAGAGGGGGAACGGGTTACACCGATCCAGCTGAAAAAACTCCAATCGATTCAGTCACCTATTAACAAGGATCAGGTTTTCGCGAGCAGCTTTGGCGCAGCGCTCTTATTGATGTGTATTTTGGTTACCGTTTACCATGTTCAAATGAATCGAAATGTGAACTTCGATCCCCATAAACTCAGGAACCTGCTGCTGCTGGCCTCGGTGCTGGCAGCATCATTTTTCATGTCGAAATTATCCATGTCACTGGGAGCTATCCTGACCCAGCAAGGCATGTATCCAATGTCAGTGGACTCGATCTATTACGGCCTTCCCATTGCGGCCGGCGCCATGATTATCTGTTTGTTCCTTAACCTTGAAATCGCAATTGCCTTTGGTCTGGTGTCCGCCATTAGCATGGCGCTTTTTTTCCAGAATCGCTTCGGCCTTTTTGTATATTTTTTCCTCAACAGCACGCTTGCGGCCTATTGGGTCCAACCATGTCGGGGACGCAAAGTGTTCATCCAGGCCGGCTTGAAGCTTGGGTTGTTGAATGTCCTGACCGTAACGGCGCTTTGCCTTTACACCAACCAGTTCGACCCCATACACCTCATGTGGAACTGGGCCTTTGCTTTTTTAGGTGGCATTGGCGTGGGTATCATCACCCTGGGGCTGGCCCCGCTTATTGAGCTTGGCTTTGGCTACACCACGGACATCACGTTGCTGGAACTGGCAAATCTGGATCAGCCGCTCCTGCGCAATTTAATGATCCAGGCTCCCGGCACCTATCATCACTCGATCATTGTGGGCTCACTGGTGGAAGCAGCGGCAGCCCAGATCAATGCCAATCCGCTGCTGGGAAAGGTATGTGGGTATTACCATGACATCGGCAAAGTCAATAAACCCCTTTACTTTATTGAAAATCAGCAAAGTGGAAAAAATAAGCACGATAAGCTAGCCCCTTCGATGAGCTCTCTGATCCTCATCTCGCATATCAAGCACGGCGTTGAAATTGCCACTTCAAAAAAATTAGGCCGGGAAATCATCGATACCATCCGGCAGCATCATGGCACCAGTCTCATCAAATATTTCTTTGATAAGGCCCAGCAGCAACGCGGAGAACATGCCGTTAAAATAGAAGATTTCCGATATCCCGGCCCAAAGCCCCAAACCCGCGAAGCCGGCCTGGTTATGTTGGCCGACGTTGTTGAGGCCGCTTGCCGGACATTGGACAACCCGACACCGGCTCGAATACAGGGTCTCGTTCAAAATTTGATCAATAAAATTTTTTCCGATGGCCAGCTTGACAATTGTGAGTTGACATTGAAGGATCTGCATAATATTGCCAAAAGCTTCAATAAAATATTAAATGGTATTTACCACCATCGAATCGAGTACCCTGATTCCTCCGCGCCGAGAAACGGAAAAGGAAAAAATGGCAATTCTGATCGACAACCGGCAAAGCAGGCTAAAAATTTGCCCGGCAAAGATAAGGGAAACAGCTCAGACCATCTTAAGCGCCTTGGATTGTCCTGATGGAGAGCTTTCCATCCTCATCGTGGACGACCCCCAGATTGCCCTGTTAAATCAACAATACCTCGACCGTACCGGCCCCACGAATGTGATCGCTTTCCCCATGCAGGAAGGTTTATTTTCCAATATCACACCCGGTTTGCTCGGAGACGTGGTTATCTCCATCGATACGGCGGAACGGGAGGGCGCACTTGGGACCGTGGGCCTGGCAACACGGTTTAAGGAACTGCTTGTTCACGGTGTTCTCCATCTGTTTGGCTATGATCATGAAACCAAGCCGGATGAAGATAAGATGGCGGAAAAAAACACAGCGATATTGAAACGGATTCAATCCATGAAAGGAGAAATCACCAATGGCTAGCTTGGCAGTAAACGTAGATCATATTGCGACATTGAGACAAGCGCGGCAGGCAACGTATCCGGATCCGGTTTCAGCGGCTATTTTGGCGGAGTTGGGCGGAGCCGAAGGAATCGTCGTGCATCTACGCGAGGACCGGCGCCACATTCAGGACCGGGATGTCCGGTTGATCCGCGAGGTGGTTCAATCGAAACTGATATTAGAGATGGCCGCAACCAGTGAAATGGTCGGCATTGCCATGTCCATCAAACCGGATGTGGTTACACTGGTTCCGGAAAAAAGAGAGGAACTGACCACGGAAGGTGGTTTGGATCTGGTGGTCCACCAAACCGCCATCGGCGCAACCGTCGGCACTTTGCAAAACGCCGGAATTCCCGTCAGCATATTCATCGATCCGGATCCGGAGCAGATCAAGCTGGCACACCAGATCGACGCGACCATGGTGGAAATCCACACCGGCACCTATTGTGACGCCACCTCGCCCAAGCGCCGGGCGCAGGAATTTTCAAAAATTGTGGATGCTGCGAAACTGGCCCACCGGTTGAATCTTGAGGTCAACGCCGGTCACGGATTGTGTTATAATACCGTCAAGGCGTTTAAGGGGTTAACCGAAATTACTGAATTCAGTATTGGCCACAGTATTGTCGCCAGGGCGTCGCTGGTGGGAATGGAAAAGGCGGTTCGTGAAATGCTCGGACTCGTCAAGGGACTTTGAGATCACAATAGAGAGCTATGTTTATTGTCACATCACATCAAATGCGCGAGATGGACAGCCAAACCATCAATACCTTTGGCCTGCCGGGTCGTTTGCTCATGGAAAACGCAGGGAAAGGGGCCGCTGCATTTTTTACAGAGACCTTCCCTCATTGCGCCGGTCAGCGCGTTGGCATCGTGGCGGGAAAAGGCAACAATGGCGGCGACGGCTTTGTCATCGCCCGATATCTATCCCGGAATTATCGGACAACTATTTTTCTTCTGGCCCAAGAGACGGATGTCAAGGGAGATGCCGCTACCAACCTGGCGTTGGTGAAACAACTTGGCATACCGATTGTCGAAATGCCCGATACCCAGTCCTTCTTAAAAGAAAAAGACAGATTACATCGTCAGGATGTCTGGATTGACGCCATTTTCGGAACCGGTCTCAAGTCCCATGTGAAAGGGCATTTCAAGAATATCATCTCGTTTTTGAACCATTCCGACAAATCGGTGTTCAGCGTTGATATTGCCTCGGGGATCGATGCCGATACCGGTCAGGTATGCGGGATATGCATCAACGCTTGCGCTACGGCTACATTTGCCTTTCCGAAGGTCGGTCACCTGATTTTTCCCGGCGCCGAATTTACCGGCCGGCTAAAGGTGATCGATATCGGAATTCCCACCCCCATTGTCAAACGCGTCCGCCCCGATTTGCATGTGCTTACCCCCGATTTGGCCAGGGCAGGCTTGTCGATCAGACCACCGGATGCCCATAAGGGGCAAACCGGACATCTACTGATAGTGGCCGGATCACCCGGTAAAACCGGCGCTGGGGCCATGACGGCCGTATCGGCACTTCGAACCGGTGCCGGCCTGGTAACCCTTGGAATTGGCAGCGCATTGAATCCAATTATAGAGGCAAACGTTATAGAAGCCATGACCTGTCCTTTGCCGGATAAGGGCACGGGTGTTCTCGGGGAGGTCGCCATGGGCGATATCCTCAATGAACTAACGGGTAAGCAATGCCTGGCAATCGGTCCCGGTCTGGGAACGGCGGACGAAACCATTGCCCTGGTGCGCTCGGTTCTGGGAAAATGCCGAATCCCGGTCGTCATCGACGCAGACGGTCTCAATGCCTTGGCCGGCAGTCCCGACCTTCTAAAACGCCTGGACATTCCGGTCGTATTAACGCCGCATCCAGGGGAAATGGCCCGGCTGACAGGGATGTCATCCAAATCGATCCAGCAAAACCGTGTCGAATGCGCCCGCCGATTTGCAATCGATTATCACTGCCACCTAGTCTTAAAGGGGGCCGGAACCGTCGTCGCCCATCCGGATGGCCAGGTCTATCTGAATCTCACCGGAAACGCAGGTATGGCCACAGGCGGCATGGGAGACGTGCTCACCGGCATCATTGCCGGGCTGATTGCCCAGGGCGCGTCGGCACAAGCCGCTGCGGTGGCAGGCGTTTATTTACACGGTGCAGCCGGCGATGCGGGCGCAACATCAACGGGCCCCCAGGGATTTCTGGCCCGTGAGGTCATGGACGGCATCCCCCGACAAATCAAGCTGCTGCTGGATGACACGCTTCCACGTTTCGTGATTGAATGCGACGATACCCTGAATCCACACAAGGCGGGCAGCCGGCCAGAGGCAGGCGGGCCTTGAACCTTATCCATGAAAACATGTGAAATTCAAACAATCACGCGAAGCGCAGAGAAAACCGCCGCGCTGGGTTTTGCCATGGGCACCCGTCTCTCCTCAAGTATGATTATCGCGTTGACCGGCGATCTGGGCAGCGGAAAAACCGCCTTTGTCCAGGGCCTTGCCCGAGGGGTAGGCGTACCGGAATCCTACTATGTGACCAGCCCTTCTTTTACCCTTGTTAACGAGTATCCCGGCCGTATCCCCCTGATTCATGTGGATCTGTATCGAATTGAAGAACACACTGCCATCGCCGACCTTGGCCTTGACGACCTATTGGGCAGCGGAGTGGCCGCCATCGAATGGGCCGAAAGAATGGGGCAGGATTTGCCCGGGGAGTATATATCCGTCAAATTGGAAATCTTGAATGACACGACTCGTAAAATTTTATTGAAGGGATATGGACTTCCCGCATCGAATGTGTTACACAGCCTCGAAATCGAAATCAGCGCCCAGGCCCAGTCGATGGACTGAACGGCGCATTTTATCTGACTATCTATAGGCAGTTGAAGGAAAGAGAATGTGGGATTAATTGTTCAAAAATACGGTGGAACCTCCGTGGCGGATGTGGAGCGAATCCGCAATGTCGCAAACCGGGTTATCAAAACATTCGAAAACGGAAACGATGTGGTGGTGGTTCTCTCCGCCATGGCCGGTGTAACGGATAACTTGATCAATATGGCCTACGAGATTTCGGAAAGACCGGATAAACGAGAGCTCGATGTGTTGATGTCAACCGGGGAACAGACGACCATTGCACTTTTGGCCATGCTGCTCATCGAAAAGGGCTATTCGGCCCGGTCATTGCTCGGATTCCAGGCAGAAGTGGCCACAGACTGTGCTTTCGGGAGCGCCCGAATCGTCGATATCGGCGCGACGCGCATCAAAGACCTGCTCAAAGATCGCCATATCGTGATTGTCGCTGGGTTTCAAGGATGTGACGCACAAGGAAATATCACAACACTGGGCCGAGGTGGCTCCGATACGTCGGCGGTGGCCATTGCCGCATCGTTGAGGGCGGATGTATGTGAAATCTATACGGACGTAGACGGTATCTACACAACGGACCCGAACATATGCGACAAGGCCCAAAAGCTTGATAAAATATGCTACGATGAGATGCTTGAAATGGCCAGCCTGGGCGCAAAGGTGCTGCAAATCAGATCGGTTGAATTTGCCAAGAAGTATAACGTAACCATTCATGTCCGATCATCATTTTCTGAAGAGGAAGGAACCATCGTGAGTCACGAAGAAGAAAACATGGAGCGTCCGGCCGTTATCGGAATCACCAGCAATAAAAACGAATCGCGCATTACACTGCGAAAGGTGCCGGATCGGCCGGGAATCTGCTCGGAAATCTTCACGCCCCTATCAGATGCAAGTATCATTGTAGACATGATTATCCAGAATGCTCGTGCCGGCGGTTTAACGGACGTTACCTTTACGGTTCTGAAAACCGATTTCCTGCAGGCACAGGAAATCTCCCGTAAAATCGCCGCCGAAATCGGTGCGGAAAATGTTTGGGTGGCCGACGACATTGCAAAGGTGTCGGTGACGGGCGTGGGAATGAAGAGTCATACGGGTGTCGCCGCCACAATGTTTACGGCCCTGGCAAAAGAAAACATCAACATTCGATTGATCAGCACTTCTGAAATACGGATATCCTGTGTGATCGACGAAAGGTACGCGGAACTGGCCGTGCGAGTTCTCCATAATGCTTTTGGATTGGATAAAGACGCTTAGACGTGGTTTCAAAACCTCATCTCATGTCCAATGGCTACGTTCTCGCATTTTTGAAATCCTCGAATGTCACCTGTCTGCGGTTTCAAAAACGCTGCGGCCTTGTCATTGAATATGATATAACATATTAAAATCAACCCTAATTTTTCAATGCCTCTTCTATCTCTTCCGCAATGCGCTGAGCAGCCGCTGCGGAATCCGCCGCATCCCGAATCGGTCTACCGATTACCAGATAATCCGAGCCCATCTCCACTGCCTGTGCCGGGGTGCAAATTCGCTTCTGGTCATCTTGCTTGATTACCTGCCATGCCGGCCGAATGCCCGGCGTCACACATAGAAATGCATCCCCACATGCGGTTTTTATTCGATCAACTTCTTGTCCGGAGCAAACCACACCGGCCATGCCGGCCGACTTGGCCATGAGGGCCCGCTTCACAACCAGCGTTGTGCTGCTGCAATGCGTTTCCGAGTAGCCGGCGGATACAAGATCCGCTTCGGATACGCTGGTGAGAATCGTCACGCCCAGCAAGGCAACCTTTTGACCACTGCCATCTGCTGCCGCCTTGAGCATTGCTGATGATTCTGCGCAATGTACGGTGGCAAGATCAACTCCCAAATCAGCGATGGACGCCGCCGCTCGTTTGACGGTAACCGGAATGTCATGGAGTTTCAGGTCCAGAAAAATCCCGGTATCGCATTGCGATTTAATATAGTGAATGATATCGGGCCCGGATCGAATGAATAATTCCAACCCGACCTTGAACATCCCCACATAATCCGCCAGTTCCGAAATCAGTGGTTTGGCATCATCCAATGACGCCACGTCCAATGGAAAAATGATATAGTCCCTGCCTCGTTTCATGTGACCCCTCCTCCACACCGAGAACCGCTCCCTGTGGGCGCCGGCTCCTGCGTTCTCAAGGGCTTGCAGTAGCGTTTACTACGGCTGCGCCCTTGACGCCTTGGGTCTGAAACCCACAGGCTTTTGCACCGATCGGCTTCATTGATTGTAATGTCTTTTTATCCACTGTCGATACGCGCCGCTTTTAACCCCGGCTATCCAATCGGAATTGTCCAGGTACCACTGGATGGTTTTGGCAATACCCGTCTCAAAGGTTTCAAGCGGCGACCATTTCAATTCGCGCTGAAGCTTTGAAAAATCGATGGCATATCTTCTGTCATGCCCCGGCCGATCGGCTACAAAATCGATCAAATCGCTTCGGGAGCCTTTGTGCTTCCCGGGGACAATCCGGTCGAGCATGTCACAGATGGTGGTAACAACCTCGATGTTCTTCTTCTCACATCGGCCACCGACATTATATGTCTCGCCCGGCTGTCCCTGTTTCATGATTTGCCAAATGGCCGAACAATGATCTGTTACATAGAGCCAGTCGCGAATGTTTTTCCCATCGCCGTAGACCGGCAATCGCTTATTTTCCAATGCATTTATAATGATCAGCGGAATCAGTTTTTCCGGGAACTGGTAGGGGCCGTAATTATTGGAGCAGTTCGAAATGGTCACCGGCAGATCATACGTTTTGCCGTAGGCCCGAACCAGGTGATCCGACGCCGCTTTAGACGCCGAATAGGGGCTATTGGGCTTATAAGGGGTGTCTTCGAAAAAATGGCCTGTGGGGCCCAGGGACCCGTAAACCTCATCGGTGCTGATGTGGTGAAATCGCACCAGACGCTCCTGTCGCCGTCTGGCTGCCTCGAGAAGTGCAAAGGTGCCGAGTATGTTGGTATGGATAAAGGCGTCAGGCGCATCGATGGATCGGTCCACATGGGATTCGGCAGCAAAATTGCAAACGTTGTCGATATCATGCTGCTCAAAGATGGTCAACATTCGATCTGCGTCACAGATATCCGCCCGAATAAACTGGTAGCGCTCGGGAAAATCCCGCTCGATATCGCTAAGGCTCTGGGGATTGCCTGCGTATGTCAATTTGTCCACATTGATGATGGTCCCCGCAAAATCGGAATTTTCCATCATATAACGAATAAAATTCGCACCGATAAATCCGCTTCCTCCCGTAACAAGCAATCGCTCCATGACGTACTCATCTGTTTTTTTTCTGGCGTTAGAGTCAATTTCAGATGGAACATACTTGAATTTCGCAGCTACGTAAAGCCCCTTTGTTTTCGTTTTCGTTCACGTGCGCAGGGGAACCAGGAGAAACCTGGGGTCGGGAGAAACCTGAACCTGGGGTCGAACCTGGGGTCGCATCTTAATTGTTAATTATTGCTCTTGAATAATTAATAATTAAGATGCGACCCCTACTCGCCCCCTACTTGCTGAAAAACATGTTGCATTATTATTTTGAATGGTTTATATATCTAAACAAAATAATTAAACCAACGTGTGCGAGGTCGAACCGTGGGACGATTTATATTTGATGATTTTTTAAAACGGGTATATCAGGCCACCGGAATCGGGTCGCAGACGGAGCTGGCTACCGCCTTGGGTATCAATCGATCTGCTATTACGCAGGCGCGGAGAAAAAATGCCGTCCCTTCAAAATGGCTACTTCAGCTTTACCGTGTCTTCGGTCTGAATCCGGACTGGTCCGAAACCGGCACCGGCCCGGCGTTTCTAAACCAGCCCACGGATGACACATCCGGCTTTGTGGCCATCCCCAAAGTCAAGGCCAGGTTAAGCGCTGGTGGTGGTTCTTTTGAAATCGGCTCCGAAATTGAAGGATACTATTCGTTCCAGAGCGCATGGCTCCATGGAAAAGGGTCTTTTAATGAAATGGTGCTCATGGATATCTTCGGCTACAGCATGACCCCGGAAATGAAAGATGGGGATACGGTTCTCGTGGACCAGTCACAAAAAGAGATACT